>JAVEEH010000157.1 GCA_030840545.1 Frankiaceae bacterium
GCCGTCTATCGGCAAGGGAAAGGGGAGAGATGTTCGCGATGATCCGCCGCTCCGGCGTCTTGCGCCGCGCTGTTCTGTTGCCGAGCGTATCGATCGCGTTGGCCTTTGCCGCAGTAGTCGCGACAAGTTCACTTGCCTCGATTACAGCTTCCTCGGCGACGACGACGCAGACCCGCTCAGTTAGTTGCCACGCGTTCGGCTTCACGCCCCTCGATACCGCGACGGGGTCCGACTATGCCGCGACAAAGCGCTACCGGACGGGCACCGGTGGATCCGGGTTCTTCGTCTGCGATCCAGGTCTTCCGCACCGGGCCGTCGTGACGAAGGTGCAGTTCAGCGTCTGGGACGGCGCCGGCAGCAGCCAGGTGCAGTACTGCGGTCTGTATCGCTCAGGGCTGTACGCAAGGAATTCGGAGACCGTGGAGGCTCTGGCCTCCGTCCCCAGCACCGGCCTCGCTGAGGCGCCTGGCTTCGCGCGTTTGACCGACACGTCGATTACCAACGCCGTGGTCAACAACAACAATTACGCCTACTGGTTGCAGTGCAACCTTGGGCAGGCCGGGCAGAGCCTCGGTCTCTACGGTGCGGACGTCTACTACACCATCACCGCGACGAACGGCTGACCAAAGTACAGAGAGCCAAGCGGCCAGAACGGCAACTATTGGTCGACACGCCTCCGCTCGTGACAGCATGAGCCACACTCGGGCTTCGGGCCCCGCGAGGGAAGAGAGTGGCTATGACCGTACTCAAGCAGCATCACGCACCCGGCATGACTGCGGAGATGTACGACCAGGTCGCTGCCGGTGCTATGCCGTCCCAGCGCGTGGCTGATGGGTTTGTCGCGCATTACGCCATCGTGGAGGATGGCGGGATCACGGTCATTGAGATCTGGGACTCGATCGCGCAGCACGACGCGTGGTTCAACGAGACGGTCAAGCCGCACCTTCCGCCAGACGTGCCCGAGCCCACCTTCACGGACGTACACAACAGCAACACCAGGTAGCAGCTGCTCACTGTCAGGGATTCCCACCGAGCGAGCATGCTGTGCCCCCACCCATGGCGGACATACCGAGCCGGACCGACGGCTCCTCTTCGACTCCCATGCCATGCTGCGCCTAGTGAAGCGCTAGGCCGCGCTCGGAACGGCGCTCGTGCTGGCAGTGCGCTGAACTGAGGGGATCGGATCGGCGGCCCCAGCAGGAGTCCGATAGCGACGCGTCGAAGTTGCTTCCGTGCAGACCTGGCGGTTGCTCACTCCGACGGTTGCTCTCGTCGTGGGCGCCTCGATGGCGGTGCCTGCACTTGCGACCGGCGGTCACGTCGATTCACCGTCACTGCACATCGTGACGAGCGTGGCGGCACAGAACTCCCCTGTGGTGATAGCGAACACCGACGGTTGGACGAGCGAGGGGGGTATCTGGACGGCCACCGTTCGATCAGCTTCCCCAGCAGCGGGAGCGACACAGATAGATAGCACTTGGACCAGTCCCGTCTTCCGAGCCCGGCCGCGCCAGACTTACTTCGCGTTCGACGTGCAGATCGCCCATCAGGGCGCGCCCACCAGGGTCAATGCCTTCCTTCAGCAGGTACGGATCTGTTACGTCGGCCAACGCTGCTCAAGATGGGAGGGCGTCGGAGCCGATGATCTCCCGGATCAATACACCGCCGCCGTCCCATTCCAGGTGACAGCCGGGATCGGGCAAACGTTGGGCACGCTCAATGACAGCTTCCGTGCATACGCCCAGTTCCGTTTCCACCAGACCCAGCGCGGACTCGATGAGCAGACGATGACCATGCGCGTTGCTGTCGGAGCTGCGGCCGCGCGCCTCGCAGGCCACGAGACCGCCTGAGCCAGCGCAACCGTTGTGGGCGCCGTCCACTGGCGCGGCGCGGTCGAAGTCATCGCCGATGCCCCCCGCTGCTCAACGAGGGGTAGCAGTACGCTCCTCGGCTCGGGCGCTGAGCAACGGCACCCTCACGACGCCCGGCCCCGCGTAAGCCATTGGTCGCAGGTACCGTCACCAGCAACCCAACGCAGGAGGCAACGGTGGCCACGCTGCACATCGAGCACCCAATTTCGGACCTCGAGGTGTGGCTGTCTGCCTTTCAGCGGTTCGCCGAAGCGCGTCGTGGGGCAGGCGTCAGGGCGCAGCGCATCTACCAGCCCGCCGAAGATGACAAGTACATCCTTGTGCAACTCGACTTCGATACCGCCGAGGCAGCGTCGAACTTCAAGAGCTTCCTCGAGACCGTCGTCTGGGCATCGACAGAGACCTCGCCCGGCCTCGCGGGAACTCCGCACGCTCGCGTGTTGGAGCCGGTCACAGTCGCATAGCAGTGGCGCGCGAGATGACATATGCCGCACTTTCCGGCTGCTCACCGCAACAGCCGCGTCGCCTCGTGCCCGTCGCCCCAGGTGCACCTGAACCCTGGGCCTGACCAAGCCCAGGAGTACGCGACACCGCCGCGGCTGTGGAACGACGGCAGCGAACGGAGCCCCTCGTCGCTGCCTGAGACTTGGACCTGCCACTCGTTCGTCGTTTGCACGAGTTCCAACCCAAGAAGCCGCAACAGTCACGCTCAGCGGCAACCAGTCTCTGTAGCTCCTCACCCACCTCCGGACCATTGCGGAACCGGAGCGTGACTAGGCCAGTCGTCAAAGAGCGACCTACGCCGGCGTCCTCGGCAATCCGTCGCCACTCGGCCAGGCGCTGGCTGCCATCGGCTGGACCGAGTGTGCAGGCCACCCTGGTCACGAGCGTGAACGGAATACCGCGCTCATGTGTGCATTCCCGAGTGTCGTAGATCGGACCCGGCCCGAGTCATGACGAGGGAGTGGTCGCCTGGGCAGGCGGCGGGGGCTCTTGAGGGTCGACCGAGGCGCCTCCGCCGGGTGCGGGATGCACGGGAGCGCCGCCCACCACCCGCTGCCGACCATGCGCGTCGACAATTCGGACGACGACGCCCGCGACATCTGAGACAGGCAATGTTCCCCAGACGCGAGAGTCGGCGCTCGCGTCGCGGTTGTCACCTAGGACGTAGATCGCCCCGGACGGAATTGAGACTGCGGCGAACGGTGACCCCGCAGGTCCACCGAGGAACTGCTCGCGCACTGCGGAACCGTTGCGGAGAAGTTGGTGGCAGGTCCCATCTGGGGCAGCCGGGCAGGAGATCGTGTCGCCGGGAAGAGCTTCCACCCGCTTGATTGACTCGAACGTGGCACCGCCCTGATGCACCCGAAGAAGTACAACGTCTCCCAGCCGGGGCGAGAGCCTTGTATCGAGGATGACGGACTCGTTCATCGCAATCGTTGGGGACATTGACTGACTGGCTTGCACGACATTTCGGTAGGGACCTGCGTGTCCAGCGCGGGCCCCGAGAACCGAACCTGCGATGGCGATCGCGCCGCCGCCAGCGAGTAGGAGCCTGCGCCGCCGTCCGCGCCGCCGGAGGCGGGCGAATGCCCGTTGAGTTAGCAGTGGCGGTGCGCTGATGGTCGGCGCGGCCGCATCGGCCAAGACCTGCAGGCGCTCTTCCACGGCGGCGTCGCTAGTCATGGCAGGTCACCTCCGTCACGTTGTCGCGGTACATGTGGCTGCGCAGGTGTTGCAGCCCGCGGGACAGGTTGCTCTTGACCGTTCCGGTCGAGCACGCAAGCACTTGGGCGGCCTCCGCCTCGCTCAACCCGTCGAGGACCCGCAGGACGACCGTGGCGCGTTGGCGCGCCGGCAGCAGGGCGAGCAGGTCGTCGAGCTCTGCTCTGGAAGCGATGGCGTCGGCGTGATCGACGACCGCGGCTACGTCCCGGTCACGCACATCGACCGGCGGCTCGCGACGATGCCGGCGCCGACCTTCGTCGCGGGCAAGATTCACGATCGCCGCACGAACGTATGGATACGGCGCGCTCTGCGCCGCCTTCCACCGCTGCGCCGTCCGCGTGAGCGCGATCTGAACGGCGTCCTCCGCGGCACCGTTGTCCAGGAACAGGAGCCGGGCGAATCGGATCAGCCGATCGCCGTCGGCGACAACGAACGCCTCGAACTCTCGCTCCTCATCGACCCCCACGCTCCCAGTGAACGAGACTCGGCCGCCAAAGGTTGCATCCCACGCCGGATCACCTGCTCGGCGTCGTGACATCGAGTGCCGTGGCGCGGCACTCTCCCAGCGTCGCCTCAGCCAGCCGTCAGGCTGCAGGCGTTCAGTAGGCGTGGGAGGTGAGACCGGTGGCGATTGCATTCATCGCTGTAGCCGCCGTGCTGTACCTGCTCTCGGAGTGGGCACTGTGGCGGACATAGAACGGCGTTCTCAGTCGTCTGAGTCTGCCGGGAGATGGCGTCGAGTCGGCTCACCGAATCTCGTCACGGCCGGGAACTGGACCGCGGAATGCCGAGCAATGGCACAACTCGAAGCCCGTGCGAGGATGGGGCGTGGGCCTCTTTCGGCGAAAGTCTCGCGACGAGGAGCCGCGTCCACTGATCGACCCAGCCCCTCTGCGGACGCCTGATGACGCGTTCGAGACGGAATTCTTGATCGGTGCGCTGAGGAACACCTGGCAGGCAATCGCGGTGAAGAACCTCAGGGACCGTCGCATCGCTACCGGCGAAGCCGATGACACGCGCGCGTGGTCGGGCCAGCCGGTCACGTCGCCGGTCATCGAGTTGGCGAAGAGTAGCGCCCCGCCGCGCACTCGGTAGGCGCGCCCGAGATCGGCACCTATAGTCTGCCGCCTGGCGGCGGGCTCCGGCACCTATCCCGCGCGTGGCGACAGCCTTAGCGCCTGATGATGTTGTGTACGTCGACGACCTCTGGCTCCCCCGGGTCTATACCCAGTTCAGCGAGGATCGGTGCGAGGCGCTCGCCAAACGCAGCCATCTGCTCTGGCGAGTCCCAGACCTGACTGACCCGATGTTTGTCGCCGGACCCGAAGCAGATCTCGAACTCGAGTCCGTCAGCAGGCAAGACGCCTTCCTCGTACAACCGACGTACAGCGTTGTCGTACTGCTCAGCCGTCAGGGACGCGGGAGCGAACCGGATAAGCGTGCTCATTGCGATCCTCCATGTTGAGGGCGCTCTGAACATACGCCCGAGCGCTCTGGAACGTCGGATCACCGACGCGAAAGACGCCGATACAGATCGAGCCCGAGCGGCACATCCTGATCGCACTTTGCTCGGGAGGTGGTGGTCCTTCGTCGTCTCTGCACGCTTGGCGGCAGGCTCGAGGCGTTCAACATCCCGAGCAAAGGGCTCCGTAGTAGAACGCCGGTGTCGAAGCGGCGATTCGGGATTGGACACGTCGCTGGCTGGACGGGAGGCCGCGATGGGCCGATCGGCGTTGGTGGCTTCCACGGTCCTCGACGTCGTCCGATCGCCCCCACGCACCTTTGGCCAGCGGGCCG
>JAVEEH010000227.1 GCA_030840545.1 Frankiaceae bacterium
TGGCACGTCGGCAACAGCGGACCGGCGTTCACGTTCAACACTCCGGTCGCCGGCAGCGCCCAGGCGCTCGACGACCGGCCGTGGATCACCGCCCACGGCAACGGCCACGTCTTCTACTTCGGCAACCAGGGCGACAAAGACACCTACCCGATCGGCAACCAGACCTCGGGGCCGGGCACAGGGCCGGGTCGCTACACCGTCTACAAGTCGACCAACGGCGGCCGGTCTTTCGACAACATCGGCATCACCCTGAAGGACTCGGGTTGGTGCCGGCCCGCGGCCGCACCGCACTCGTCCTACGTCTATGCGGTCTGCACCAACGACGGCGGCGCCGACGACGAGATCCACAACCCGGGCGAGCCAGGCTACGACCACGGGCTGCTCTACTCCTACGTTTCGCCCAACGACGGCAAGACCTGGTATCGCTACCCGATCTCGAGCTACAACACCCACGACTCGTGGACGTCGTGGCCGACGGTGCAGGTCGCGGCCGACGGATCGCTGTGGGCCTCCTACCTCGACGGGCAGGGCAAGGCGTCCGCGACCTGCACCAGCACGCAGTGCACGCCGGCGTCGGCTCGCCTCCTCGTGATGCACTCCACCGACCACGGCAGGCACTGGACGACGTACGACGCGACCCCGGCGGGAGCTGCGGCGAAGTGGCAGTACCGCTACAGCTGGGTCAGTGTCGCGCCCAACAGCAAGACGCTCGGTCTCGCGGTCTTCGGACGGCCTTACGTGGCGGGTGCGCCGACATCGGCGCAGGCGGCCTGGCGGGTCTACGGCGCGGTGTTCCGGGCTGGTGAGCAGCCCCGGCTCGTGTCGCTCGACCCGAAGCACGTCGTGACCGCGAAGGGCTTCAGCTCACCGCCGGGTGACTTCCTCATGTCGACGTTCGACCGGGCCGGCAAGTTGCACGCCGCGTGGACGCGGGTAGTCACCACCGCGGACACCCCTGCTGCGTCGGCTTACGTCTATCGCGACATCTTCACCGTCGCCCAGCGCTGAGGATCAACGTCAGGCGCGCAGCTCGGTGACGAACTCCTGAAACTGCGGCTTGCCGACGCCGGTCCAGAACTCAAGCACCGGCGGAGGCATGTGGCTCTCCATCTCGGCGATCTCCGCAGCTGACAGCTGCTCCTGGATGAGACCCAGGACCAGCCAGATCTTGTCCCCGCCGAAGCGCTGCATGCCGTAGGACGGCAGCTCGCCCCACTCCGGCCCGGTCATGTGCATGGCCGCGATCGGCAGGATGACCTGCTCCTCCTCGTCGAGGTGGGCACAGAGCTCCACGCCCAAGGTCGCCAGCGCAACGGCGAGCTGAGCTCCGCTGTCGATCTGCGGGTCGGCGCGCCACCCGACGAGCCGGCTCTGGGCAAGCTGCAGCGCAGCCAGAACGCCGGCGTGCTGGCCGGCGACGCGCTGCACGGTCGCGGCCTGATCGGGCGACCGAGCGATCAGCTTCGGCCAGACCAGCTCGTCCTCGGTGTCGTGATGGGCGTGGAGGAACTCGAGCACGTTGTCATAGAAGGTGCCGACGATCTCGGCACGCTCGACGTCGCCCGCGGCGACCGAACCCACGAGCGGCACGGCCGCCCCGAAGGCCTCCCGGAACACCTGGTGCAGCTGGATCATGTCGGACGTGTCGGCGAGCGGCAACGCAATGTCGGTCAACGAAATCTCCCCGTGGAACCCTGCAATGGTCACGGTCAGTGTCGCCCGTCAGGTCCGCGTCGCGCAGCCGAACGGCTCAGGCGAGAGTGCCGGCGCGTTCGAGGATTTCGATGCGGTTGCCCACCGGGTCGCGGGTGAACCCGCGCCGGCCGCCGAAGATCGGTGGCTGGTCCTCCCAGCCGGCACCCACCTCGGCGAGACGCGCGAGGGTGCCGTCGAAGTCATCGACCACCAGAGCAAAGTGTGACTGCGGATGCACCGCGCCGTCCCGCTCGGACACGTGCACCTGGGAGGCCGCATCGACGTCGAACCACGCGCCGGACTGCGCCACACCCTCGGACGGCTTGTCCACGCCGCGCAAGCCGAGCACGTCGGCGTAGAAGGGCACGACGGTCGCGGTGGCTCCCGGCGGCACAACGATGTTGACGTGGTGCAACCTCATGGGACGTCGTCCGCCTTTCCATAGCGCCGGTCACGCCGCGCGTAGTCGTCGATCGCCGCCCACAGGTGGCGGCGGTCGTAGTCCGGCCACAGCGTGTCCTGGAAGACCATCTCGGCGTAGGCCGACTGCCACAGCAGGAAGTTGGAGATCCGCTGCTCACCACTCGACCGCACGAACAGGTCGACGTCGGGCATCTCCGGCTCGTCGAGATAGCGGGCGAATGACCTGTCGGTGACCTTGGCCGGGTCGACCTTGCCGGTCACCGCGTCACGCGCCAACGCGGCGGCTGCATCGGCGATCTCGGCCCGGCCGCCGTAGTTGACGCACATCGTCAATGTCAGCACCCGGTTGTCGCGCGTCATCGTCTCCGCGATCTCGAGCTCGTCGACGACAGACTTCCAGAGCCGCGGCCGACGGCCGGCCCAGCGCACCCGGACACCCATCGCGTGCATGTCGTCGCGACGGCGCCTGATGACGTCCCGGTTGAACCCCATGAGGAAGCGCACTTCGTCCGGGGAGCGCTTCCAGTTCTCGGTCGAGAACGCATAGGCCGACAGCCACTTCACGCCGATCTCGATAGCGCCTTCGACGACGTCGAACAACGAGTGCTCGCCCTGCTCGTGCCCCGCGGTCCGCGGCAGACCGCGCTGCTTGGCCCAGCGCCCGTTGCCGTCCATCACGATGGCAACGTGGCGAGGCACCAGCTCGGCGGGAACCGCCGGCGGGCGCGCCCCGGACGGGTGCGGGGTCGGCGGTCGAACCTCCGGCCGGCGCCGCGTCATCCGCGCTCGACGAGGCGCAGCGACCGCAGCCCCCGCTCCAGCTGCCACTGGAGATAGGCCGCCACCAGGCCGCTGACTTCGCGCTGGGTGCGCGGTTCACCGGCGTCGGCAACGGTCCAGTCACCGTCGAGCAACGCCACCAGCAGCGCCGTGGCCGCCGGTGAGACGGTGACCGCGCCGCCCGGCCGATGCTCGGCGCAGACCATGCCGCCGGCGGCGACAGCGAAGAAGCGGTGTGGACCGACGGCGCCACAGCGGGAGCACGAGTCGAGCGCGGGTTCGTAGCCGGAGATCGACATCGCGCGGAGGATGAACGCGTCAAGCACCAGGGAGGGAGTGTGCGTCTCTTCTGCCAGGGCGCGCAGCGCACCGACCACGAGCAGGAACAGACGCAGTGACGGCTCCCGCTCCTCCGCGGTCAGCCGTTCCGCCGTCTCGAGCACGGCAGTGCCTGCCGTGTAGCGGCCGTAGTCGCTGGCTATGCGCTCGCCGTAGGGCTCGATCGTCTCGGCCTGCGTGACGACGTCGAGCTCGCGCCCTTCGTACATCAACAGGTCGACGTGAGAGAACGGTTCGACCCGGGCGCCGAAGCGCGACGCGGTCCGACGGACCCCTTTGGCCACCGCGCGGACCCGGCCATGGCGGCGGGTCAGCAACGTGACGATTCGGTCGGCCTCACCCAGCTTCTGGGTGCGCAGGACGACTGCCTCGTCACGGTAGAGCGGCACCCGGCCATTCTCGCCCCGCAGCGACATCAGTCCCGTCGCCGCCGCGCCGTCCTTGCCCAGCCGGGCTGGATCTTCGCAAATCGCCCTGTTCTGCCGGGGCAATATGTAAGGCTCGAAGCGGCGCCGGAGTCTGCGCCGCATCCTTGAAGGAGTCCGATGCGTCTCTCGCGCCTTGCCGTGCCTGTCGTCAGCTGCGCCGTCGCAGCGCTCGTCCTGCCCGCCGCGACGGGCACCGCCGCCTCCGCGGCGACAGTGGCGCGGGCGAGCGGGCCGACCGAGCACGTGCTGCTCGCGCTGACCCCGCAGGACCGGGGGGCGCTGCGCTCACTGGCCCGCGGGTTCACCACCCAGCACAACACCGACGCCGCGGCGCTGCAGGCCGTGCTGCCCAGCGCCGCGCGACGCCGTTCGGTCGCGGACACGTCGCGGGCGTTGGGCCTCAAGGTGGAGCGCGTCAGCCGGTTGTCGGTGCTGGTGAGCGGCCGCGCCTCGCTGATCCGCTCGCTGTTCGGCAGCGCCCGCTCGGTGGCTCCGACGTCGAAGGTGCAGCACCCGCTGCCGCAGCTGCCCGCCGCGCTTCGCGGCGAGGTGACGCTCGCGATCGGCGGCGACGACCACCGGCCGGCGTTCCGGCACTTCGCGCTCACCGACGGCACGGCCGACGGCACGGACTTCCGCACGGCCTACGGCGACACCAGCACCAACCCGCTCACACCGCCGACGGCGGCAGAGAGCGCCGAGACGATCGCCACCGTGCAGCTGTCCGGATGGCACCCCAGCGACCTGACCCACTTCGCGACGTTCCTGCACGACAACACACCTGGCAACCCGTCGTGGCCGACACCGAAATACACGAGCATCGACGACCCGCTGCTCCCTTCGCACGTTGCTCAGGGCGGCCCCAACCTCGGCAACGACGAGGAGGTCGACCTCGACCAGGAAGCGATCTACGCGACGGCTCCCTACGCCCACCAGCGTGCCTACCTGTCCGGCAACGACCTGTTCGGCATGTACGACTCGCTCGGTGCCATCGGTGATGACGCGTCCGACCCCAACATCGACCGGCACATGGTCGCGGCGAGCATCTCGTGGGGGTTCTGCGAGACCGACCTCGACACCGACCCGTCGGCCAACTCGCTCTACGCGGCGTTCGAGGACGTGCTGTCCTACGACCTCGCGACCGGTGTCACGGTCTTCGCCGCGTCCGGCGACAACGGTGGAAAGTGTGACGGCAGCAACGTCGGGGTGTCCTACCCGGCGAGCTCCCCGCAGGTCGTGTCCGTCGGTGGCACCCAGCACGCCGGCGCGGTGACCAGCTCGCCGCCGGCCGGCTGGAGCGACAGTCATGGTGCGTCCGGTGGCGGGGTCTCCGAGGTGTTCCCCGCCCCCGCCTACCAGGCCGCCACCACCGGCGAGTCCATGCGAGCCGTGCCGGACCTGTCGGCGCTGGCGAGCGATCCCGCGTTCGACATCTGGACGAGCAGCCTGGCTGAACCGTCCGACGGCCCCGTCACGGTCGGCGGCACGAGTCTGGCAGCGCCGGTCGCCACGGCGACTTACGCCCTCCAGGTTGCGCAGCACAACTACTCATGGGGCGTGGGCAACATCCTGCCCGGGCTCTACGCCCAACCGACCGGGTTCACCGACGTGACCACTGGGGCGTCGAACGGCGTAGCGACGCCGGCCGTCGGCTATGACCAGGTCACCGGCCTCGGCACACCGCTGTGGTCGTCACTGATCTCGAGCAACCTCGGAGGCGACCCTCATCTGTCCATCGACACGCCCTTCAGCCGGAGCTTGACCGTCCCGGTCACGGTCCGTCGACCTGACTGGACCAACGACGACCGCTTCCGCATCGACGTCGACAGCGACCACGTCTGCACCGTCAGCAACGCCTCAGCAACGCCGCCGACATCGGCGCACATCGACGACTTCGGCATAACTGGGCTCGCCGACGGCTATCACGACCTGACCCTCGTCGCCTTCAACCACGTCGACAACGTCTGCCATTACGCCGACGCCTTCGTGTTCATCGACACCGAGAAGCCCACGCCGACAGCCAAGCTCGCGATCGGCAAGGGCACCAAAGCCGTCGTCGCCTCGTGGACGGGCAACGACTCCCAAGGCCTCGGCAGCGGCATCAAGAGCTATGCCGTGAAGCTGAGCTATCCGGGCAGGACGGTCTTCGCCACGACGGTCGCTCATGCCGGCAGCTTCAGCGTCGCTGCGAAGCGTGGCCGGACCTACACGCTGACGGTCACCGCGACGGACCGAGCCGGCAACGCCGGCACCACGTCCGCGAAGCTGATCGACGACAAGAGCTTCCGCTTCTCGGGCTCGTGGTCGCGGACGGCCGGACCAACGGCGTACGACGGCTCCGAGGCGTCCTCGGTGCAGAGTGGTGCGAGCGCTCGAGTGACCGCGCAGGGCAAGGCCTACACGCTGTATGTCACGACGTGCTCGGCCTGCGGCAAGCTTCAGGTGACGGTCAGTGGCACGCGCAAGACGATCGACACCTATGCCCGGGTCACCCATGACCGAGTGCCCTTCACGGTGTTCAGCTCGAACCGATGGTCGAGCCGCGGGGTCGTCGTCAAGGTGCTCGGCACCCGGAGCTCACGCTCGAGCGGTCACCGCGTCATCGTCGACGGCCTGGCGACCAAGGGCTGACCGCCGGACGCCGGAGCCAACGCAGCCACCGACGCGGAACGTCAGAAGCCGAGTCGGCGCAGCTGCTTGGGGTCTCGCTGCCAGTCCTTGGCCACCTTGACCCGGAGGTCGAGGAAGACCTTCGTGCCCAGCAGAGCCTCGATCTGCTGGCGTGACTTGGTGCCGACGTCACGCAACCGGCTGCCGCCGGTGCCGATGACGATCGCCTTCTGGCTGTCACGTTCGACGAACATCACGGCCTCGATGTCGACGAGGTCGGTGCGCCCCTCACGCGGGCGCATCTCCTCGACAACCACCGCGATCGAGTGCGGCAGCTCGTCGCGGACGCCGACAAGCGCCGCTTCGCGGATCAGCTCGCCGACCATGACGCGTTCCGGCTCATCGGTGAGGTCCCCGTCGGGATAGAGCGCCGGTCCTTCGGGCAGCTGCCCGATCAGGAGCTGGGTGAGCACGTCGACCTGGAAGCCGTCGACCGCGGACGTGGGCACTACCTCGGCCCACTCGCCGAGCTTGGACACCTCGATGAGCCGCTCGCCCACCGTGTCACGCGGCACGAGGTCCGTCTTCGTGACGATGGCGACGACGGGCGTCCGCGCCGCGATGCGGCTGAGCTCGGTGGCGATGAACCGGTCGCCCGGGCCGACCTTCTCGTTGGCCGGCACGCAGAAGCCGATGACGTCGACGGCCGCAAGCGTCGTGCGGACGATGTCGTTGAGACGCTCACCGAGCAGCGTGCGCGGCTTGTGGAAGCCAGGCGTGTCGACCACGACGAGCTGCGCGTCAGGCCGATGCACGATGCCCCGAACCGCGTGCCGCGTCGTCTGCGGCCGGTCGCTCATGATCGCGACCTTGGCGCCGACCATGGCGTTGGTCAGCGTCGACTTGCCCGCGTTGGGACGACCGACGAAGCAGGCGAACCCGGACCGGAATGTCACCGGTTCGGTCACGCCTCGCCGCGCAGCTTGCTGAAGATCACCATGTCGCGCCAGGCGCCGCCACGAAAGCACGCCCGGCGCAGCACGCCTTCGCGGGTGAAGCCGGCCTTCTCGAGCGCACGCTGCTCGGCCAGGTTTCCGGTCTCGGTGCTGGCTTCGACCCGCTCCAAGAAGGTGTGCTCGAACAGGTAGGCGACGAGCAGTCGCTGCGCCTCGCTGCCATGGCCTTTGCTGCGAGCGTCGGGCGCGATCCACACCCCGACGTTCCAGCAGTGGCCGTTGGGAGGAGGGCCGTTGAGGACCCGGTGCCATGACACGTCACCAAGGACGTCGTCGTCTGCGTCACCGACGACGGTGAGCATGCCGCCGTCCTCACGCATGACGGCGCTGGAGGTGATGCGCTCGGCGAAGTGGTCCGACCTGCGAAAGCCGAACCAGGAGAACTCCCCCGACTCGGCTGGGCCGTCGTTCTGCCGGTCGAGCACCGCAGCGTCACCGAGCTGAGGCGCTCGCAGCCGGGTCATACCGGCACCAGCTCGCCGTTCGGGCCGGCCACCAGCGGCCGGTCAACCCCGAGATCGGAGGCGACCCGAGCACTCTCAGGATCGAGCGAGCCCGCGTCGGTGACCACGGCGGCCGCCTCGAGCCGCTGCGCACCACTGGAGACGGCTGCGGCGACCGCGGCTTGCAGCGCCGTCAAGGTGAGCGAGGGCAGCGCGACGGTCGCTGCGGAGTAGGTCCGGCCGATCTCGTCCCGCACCGCGGCACCCTCCGCAGCACCGGTCCGGGCGCGCGCCGACCGCGCCAGCGTGACGAGCTTGGCGTCTTCCGGGTCGAGGTCCACGGCAGAGAAACTAACGCTTCTTGTCGGCGCGTTCGATGCGGACGGTGCCGACGCGGTGCCGCCGGCCTTTGGCTCCTTCGGCGGTGAACGTCAGTCCTTGCAGCATGACGGTCGCACCAGGGATCGGGACCCGGCCGAGGCCCGTCGCCAGCAAGCCACCGACGGTCTCGACGTCCTCGAGGTCGAAATGGACACCGAACATCTCCTCGAGGTCGTCGATCGGCATGCGGACGTTGACGCGCACGGATCCGTCCTCGAGCTCCTCGGCGCGCGGCAGCTCGCGGTCGTACTCGTCGGTGATCTCGCCGACGATCTCCTCGATGATGTCCTCGATGGTGACCAGACCGGCGGTGCCGCCGTACTCGTCGATCACGACCGCGACGTGCACCTGCTTGGCCTGCATCTCACGCAGGAGCTCATCGGCCGGCTTGGACTCCGGGATGAAGTAGGGCGGCCGCATGACTTCTTCGATCTTCTCGTTGCGGTCCTCGTCCTCGTAGACCCGGCGGGTGAGATCCTTCAGGTAAGCAATGCCGACGACGTCGTCTTCGTTGTCGCCGACCACGGGGATTCGGGAGAAACCGCTGCGCAGTGCGAGCGACAGGCCCTGCCGCACCGTCTTGCTGCGTTCGATCCACACCATGTCGGTGCGCGGCACCATCACCTCACGGACGATGGTGTCGCCGAGCTCGAAGACGGAGTGGATCATCTCCCGCTCGCCACTCTCGATGACCTTGCGCTCCTCGGCCAGGTCGACGAGCTCGCGGAGCTCTGCTTCGGAAGAGAACGGGCCTTCGCGGAAACCGCGACCCGGTGTCAGCGCGTTGCCGAGCAGGATGAGCAGTCGCGGCAGCGGACCGAGCAGCCGGGTGAGAACCAGCGCGAGGCCGGCGGTCCACAGCGCGACGTGCACCGGGTGTTGACGCCCCACCGTGCGCGCGCCGACGCCGACGACGACGTAGTCGACGATGGTCATGACGCCGGCCGCCAACAGGATTGCCTGCCACGACGAGTCGAGCGTGCGCTGGCAGACGACCGCGACCAGAGTCGTTGCCAGCAGCTCGCAGAGGGTGCGCAGCAGCAGCAAGACGTTGAGCGTCGCGGCCGGGTCAGCGACGATGGTCTGCACGTGGCGGGCGCCACGCCGGCCGTCGCGCACGAGCTCCTCGACCTTCGGGCGCGACACCCGCGAGAGTGCGACGTCGGCCATGGACAGCACCGCCGCGGCGGCCACGAGTGGTGCAGCCACGACGACCAGAGAGATGTCGAGAGCGCTCATCGCGGGCGCGCCACAGCCCATGACTCGAGCAGCTTGCCCTGCAGCGTGAACATCTCGCGTTCCTCGGCCTGGTCGCCGTGGTCATAGCCGAGGAGATGCAGGACGCCGTGCGTGCACAACAGGTGCAGCTCGGCCTCGGTCGAGTGTCCGGCGTTGGCGGCTTGGTGCTCGGCCACCGTCGGGCAGAGCACGACGTCACCGAGCAGCGTCGGAGGCACGTCTGCGTCGTCGTGCTCGTCACGATGGTCGTGCAGCTCGTCCATCGGAAAGGCAAGCACGTCCGTCGGGCCGGGCTCGTTCATGAAGTGCTCATGCAGCGCGGTCATCGCCGGCACGTCGACGAGCCGGACCGACAGCTCGACCAGCGGATGGACTCCCATCTCCTCGAGGACGTGCCGAGCCAGCCGCTCCAGCGTGCGCTCGTCGACCGCGACTCCGGACTCGTTCTGGATGTCGACGCTCACCCGCGGTCCGCCGCCACGGTCAACGCCCGGCCCGCCGGCGGGGATTGGCCGGCTCGGCGACCACGTTGTCGGCGTCCCACCTCGCGTAGGCATCGACGATGTCGCTCACCAGCCGGTGGCGGACCACGTCGGCCGAGGTCAGCCGGCAGAAGTGCACGTCATCGATGCCGTCGAGGATGCCCTGCACAATCCTCAGGCCGGACTTGGTGCCGCTCGGCAAGTCAACCTGCGTCACGTCACCGGTCACGACCATCTTGGTGCCGAAGCCGAGGCGGGTGAGGAACATCTTCATCTGCTCGACACTGGTGTTCTGCGCCTCGTCGAGGATGACGAAGGAATCATTGATCGTTCTGCCGCGCATGAAGCCCAGCGGAGCGACCTCGATGGTGCCGCTTGCCATCAGTCGCGGGATGGAGTCCGGATCGATCATGTCGTGCAGCGCGTCGTAGAGCGGTCGCAGGTAGGGGTCGATCTTCTCGCTGAGGGTGCCGGGCAGGAAGCCGAGTCGCTCGCCGGCCTCGACCGCGGGCCGGGTCAGGATGATGCGGTTGACCTGCTTGGCCTGCAGGGCCTGCACGGCCTTGGCCATCGCGAGGTAGGTCTTGCCGGTGCCGGCCGGTCCGATGCCGAAGATGATCGTATGGGCGTCGATCGCGTCGACGTAGCGTTTCTGGTTGAGCGTCTTCGGTCGGATCGTGCGACCGCGGCTCGACAGGATGTTGAGCGACAGGACGTCGGCCGGGCGCTCCTCGGTCTGCTGCCGCAGCATCGCCAGCGACCGCTGGACGGAGTCAGGGGTCAGCACGTCGCCGCGCTCGAGCAGCGTGATCAGCTCGGAGAACAGCTTGGCGGCCAGCTCGACCTCGGCTTGGTCGCCGCTGATGGTGATCTCGTTGCCGCGCACGTGGATGTCGCAGGTGAACGCCTGCTCGACCAGGCGGAGCAGCTCGTCGGCCGATCCGAGCAGCGCGACCATGCTGTGAGCGCCGGGCACGACGATGCGCGTCGTGGCCGAGGTCTTGCTCTGCTTGGTTGCCATTCTCACGCTCAATGCTAGCCGGAAGGGACGCCGCGGACACGAGTCCGGCAATCCGGGCGAACCGACCGGGTGCGACC
>JAVEEH010000252.1 GCA_030840545.1 Frankiaceae bacterium
ACGACCGGACCGTCAAGGCGATCGTCGAGGCATGGCAGGCGATGCGCCCGGCGCACCTGAGCTATGGCGTCGCGCTGGCCGGTGTCAACGGTGAAGGCATGCAGTACCCGCCGCAGGAGGGCAACGCCGCGCCTGGCGCCGACTACCTGCTCAACAACCAGTTCAGCGACGACCCCAACAACCAGACAATGGACAACGAGGTCCGGGTGTTGCAGGCGACCGACCCGCGCACCGGCGACGTGTTGGACACCTACGTCAACTTCTCCGCGCACCCGACGGTGCTCGGCAGCGACAACACCAAGGTCACCGGTGACTACGTCGGCCGTCTCAACCTTCAGATCGAGCAGGCCTTCGGTGGCTTCGGCATGGACCAGGTCGCGACGCTCGGACGCACCCAGCCCACCGACAGGGGCTGCTCCGACAAGACCGTGCCGGCGACCCAGGACGACCAGAACCTCTGCGCACTCGACCAGTACGCCGGCCGTGTGCTGCGCAAGGTGAAGGACGCCGTTGCCCTGGCGAAGCCCTTCACCGGCACCCCCAAGGTCGCCATGAACAGCTATCTGCTCGCCGATCCGACCACGTCCGGGGTGCTCGCCGGCATCACCTACGCGGGCACCGTCATCGGTGTGCCGGCCGGTCGCGCCGGGAACGCTCCTTGGTACACCGCCAACCTACTCGGCACGTCTCTCTACGTCGGTCAGGTGGGCGATGTGTTGATCACCGGTGGACCGGGCGAGATGTATCCGCAGATCTTCCAGAAGGTGCGCGAAACCATCGGCGCGGACCCGAAGGCCGGCATCCACGGGTTCATGAACATCGGCACCGCCGGCGACTTCCTGGGTTACATCATCGCGCCGCTCGAGTCCTACCCCGAGCCTGCCTACCGCTCGGTCGCATCACACGACACCACGTGCAACGGGGTGCCTGACCCGGCCGCGGTCTGCCCGGACCCGGTCGGCAACGACAACTACTTCTTCAACATCTCGCACACATTCGGCGAGCGCCTGACCTGCGACTTCCTGCGCGGCGCGGGAGACATCCTGGCGAGCGACGCGCAGAAGTACTGGTCGACCTATGACCGGTGCGCTGCGTTCGTCAACGACCTGGTGGTGTCACCCGGCCAGGACATGCAGTTCCCGCAGCAGCCCGACCTGTCGAGCGTCCTGACCCATATGTAGTCCAGCCTCACGCGACCTTGGGGGTCGCGCGTTCCACGATGGCCCGGCTGTCGACCCCTGCGGGCATGGTGCCGAACGCGTGTCCCCAGTCGCCGCCGAGCCTCGACGCGCAGAACGCGTCGGCGACCGCGGGCGGCGAGTGCCGCACGAGCAACGAGCCCTGCAACACCAGAGCCATCCGCTCGACGATGCGGCGCGCCCGCACCTCGATCTCCGCGGTGTCGGCGAGCTCGGTCTTGACCTCGGCAAGCGCTGCGTCCAGCCGTGCGTCTGCGCCGGCCGCGGCGCCAGCTTCGTCGAAGAACGCCTCGAGCGCCTGCGGCTCGCGGGCGAGCGCCCGCAGCACGTCCAGGGCGTTGACGTTGCCGGAGCCCTCCCAGATCGAGTTGAGCGGCGCCTCCCGATAGAGCCGCGCCATCGGGAAGTCTTCGACGTAGCCGTTGCCGCCCAGGCACTCCAGCGCCTCTGCGGCAACCGCGGGACCGCGCTTGCACACCCAGTACTTGCCGACGGCCAGTCCGAGCCGGCGGAAGGCCGCCTCGTGCGGATCGATGCCGGCCGCATCGGTCGCCGCGGCCAGCCGCAGCATCAGCAACGTCGCCGCTTCGGACTCGACGGCGAGATCGGCAAGCACGTGACGCATCACCGGCTTGTCGACCAGGTAACCACCGAACGCCTGCCGGTGCCGCGCGTGGTGGGTCGCCTGCGCGACGCACGCACGCATGAGGGACGTCGACCCGATGACGCAGTCGAGCCGCGTCATCATCACCATCTCGATGATGGTGCGGACACCGCGACCTTCGTCGCCGAGCCGCCAGCCGGCGGTCTCGTCGAACTCGGGCTCGCTCGAGGCGTTCGAGCGGTTGCCGAGCTTGTCCTTCAACCGCTGGATGCGGAACGGGTTGCGGGTGCCGTCGGGCAGCACCCGCGGCACGACGAAGCAGGTCAGCCCGCCCGGTGCCTGCGCGAGCACCAGGAACATGTCGCACATCGGCGCCGAGGTGAACCACTTGTGGCCGGTCAGCCGGTAGGTGCCGTCCGCCGCCGGCACGGCAACGGTCGTGTTGGTGCGCACGTCGGAGCCACCCTGCTTCTCCGTCATTCCCATGCCGGCGAGGCAGCCGGCCTTCTCCGCCGGCGGACGCAACCCGAAGTCATAGGAGTACGACGTCAACCGCGGGAGCCACTCCGCCGCCAGCGCCGGGTCGACCCGCAGCGCCGGCACCGCGGCGTGCGTCATCGACACCGGACAGCCGTGGCCACCTTCGACCTGCGACCAGACCGAGAAGCCAGCCGCGCGGGCCACCTGCGGCGAGGGCTGCTCGTCGACCCACGACGACGCGTGCAGCCCGTGGCCGATCGCGACCTCCATCAGCTGGTGCCAGGAGGGATGGAACTCGACCTCGTCGATGCGGTTGCCGTAGCGGTCCACGGTGTGCAGCCGGGGCGGGTTCTCGTTGGCCAGCCGGCCCCATTCCTGCGCTTCCGCGCCGCCGGCGAGCCGGCCGAGCAGGCTCAGCCGCTCCTGCGCCCAGGCGGCGCCATGGCGTTCGACGCCCTCGACGAGGGCCGCATCCGCGGCATAGACGTCATAGCCGGCGAGCGGTGGTGGCTGGTTGAGCACGTCATGCGTCGGCGCCATGCCGTCGAGTGTGACATTCCCGAGCGGGTGGACGCCGTACCGTTGCCCCCGTGGTCACGGTCGTCAGCGAGCCCGACCGAGCTGTGCCGGCTCCCCGGCGCGGCCGGCTCGCCCTGACCTGGACGCTGATCAGCTCGACCCTCAGCAAGGCGTGGAACGACCGGGTGCTGGGGCTTGCCGCCGAGGCGGGGTTCTGGCAGCTGCTGTCGCTGCCCTCGATGCTCCTCGCCGTCCTCGGCGTCATCGGCTATTTCAGCGGGGCGCTCGGGCCTGACACCGTCAGCAGCCTGGAAGACGCGATCGTCCGCGGCGCCAAGCACGTCATCGTCCCGGACGCGGTTGAGTCCACGGTGCGTCCGGCCTTGCACCGGATCCTCGTCGGCGGCCGGGCGGACGTGGTCTCGATCAGCTTCATCGTCTCGTTGTGGACCGGCTCGTCGGCGATGGCGACCTACGTCAACACGATCACCATTGCCTACGGCCTCCGGGCGCACCGCAACGCGGTGCGCAGCCGGCTGCTCGCACTGTGGCTCTATTTCGGGTTCGTCGCCGTCGGTGTCGTGCTGCTGCCGCTGCTGATCCTCGGCCCGTCACTGATCATCAAGCTCTTCCCTGATCATTGGCAGCACGTGGTCAAGCTCGTGACGGTCATCGGCTACTGGCCCGTCGTGGTCCTCATCTCGCTTGCTTTGCTGTCCGCGCTCTACCACCTCGCGGTGCCGGTGCGAACGCCCTGGAAGCGGGCCGTGCCGGGCGCTACGGTCGCCCTGATCGTCTGGCTGGTCGGCTCCATCCTGCTGCGCGAGTGGTTGACGTGGGCGTTCCGGTCGACCGCGACCTACGGCCCGTTGTCGGCGCCGGTCGCGGTGCTGCTGTTCCTCTACCTGACCGCGCTGGCGATCCTGCTCGGAGCGGAGCTCAACGCCCAGATCGACCGGATGTGGCCGTTGCGGGCGACCACTGAGGCGCGGCGGGAAGAGGAAGAGTCGGCGACAACGGTGACCTGACCGCGTGGGATGCTGCGCACCGGGTAGCAGGAGTCAAAGTCGAGCGAGGAGGTCGCGTGTCGGGCAACGCGGGAGCTGGTCACGGCGCGTCGGTGGGGTCGTGGATCGCGTGTCTGGTCATCATCGCCGGCTTCAGCCTCGGCGGCGCGGCGATGATCGTGTGGAACTGGCCGATGTTCTGGGCCGGCGTCGGCGTCACTGTGCTCGGTGTCATCATCGCGCGTGCGGTGCACATCATGGACGACGTGACGGAGTACGGCGGCGCCTACCGCGCCGGAGCCGATCCGGACGTGTCCGCCCCCGGCTAGGTCGACTGCTTCTCGACCGGCAGGACCGCGGACAGCTCATCGAGCAGCCCGCTGAGGTCGCCGCCTTTGAGCACCCACGCGGATGCGCCGGCCTCCATCGCCTGCTCGCGCAGCCGCGGGTCGTCATGACCGGTGAAGATGATGATGCGGGCGTCGGGCAGCACCCGCCGCAAGGACGGCAGCACCCCGATGCCATCCACACCGTCGATGGCCAGGTCGAGCACGATGGCGTCCGGCCGCTCCCGGGCGGCGAGGTCGAGCGCGGCACCGCCGCTGGATGCGGTGCCGACCGGCTCGAAGCGCCCGTCCAGCTCGAAGGTCATCTCGAGCAGGCGGGACAGCTCAGGCACGTCTTCGACGACGAGCACTTTCGCGGTGGCCAAGGCAAACCCCCATGTCGGGCCTCGCCATAGCGTGCACCTCGAAGGCCGTCTTGTCTGGCTATACCGGGCACTGCCGTGGGCTGGTCAATTCTGACTAGACCGCGATCTCTCGGGGGCGCCGTTCAGCAGCTGCCGTTTTCAGTGATGCTCCCGATCAGGCTGTCGTAGATGAACGTCTGACCGGTCTCGACGGCGAAGGCGGTTGCGCAGAAGGAGGTGTCGTCGGCACGGGCGATGTCGAGGACAACGTTTGCCGGCGTGGTGGTGTCCAGGACCGACGGGTCCGTCGTGAAGGTGCCATTGGTGACCCGATAGCTCTCCTCGGCAGCACCGAGGTCGTTCAGCGCAAGCTCCGCGGAAGGGTCGACAGCGGTGGGGCCGGATCGGGGCCGGAGCACGGGGGCCGGCGTGACAGTTGCCTGCGCCTCGCCGGAGCCGAATGACGCGCTGGATTGAACGGAGGCAACCGCGCCGAAGAGGAACAAGCCACCGAACACGCCGATGTCGCCGCTGTGGTCCTTGTCGTCGGCGGTCGCTATGCCTCCGACGGCGGTCACCAGCGCCAGCACCAGGGCGGTCACTGCGACCGGTCCGGCTGACAACGTCCGACCGAGCCAGCGTGGTGCCGGGGGCGCTGCTGCCGCGGCGTCGGCGCCGCCGGTGGACTGGTCACGCAGCAGATAGCGGCCGACGGCGAACCCGACGACGAGGAACCAAGCAGCCAGGATGAGGACACCGAGCAGCACCTGCACCCCGATGTGGCCGGACGGGGCAGCACCGATGCCTCCGGCGGATCCGGCCCCGTCGTACGTGAAGCCGGCTCGGCTCGGCATCGCCACGATCAGGTAGATCAGCACAGCCGGCAGCGCCATGCGGTAGCAAGCCCTCGCGAGCTCGCGCGGCTCGACGACGGCGCGGTAGCGACGGATCCAGGCAGCGCCGGCGCCGATGGCGATCGGGGGCAGCAGGAGCAGGGCGAAATAGGCAGCGGACAGCCCGTGCCGGTCGAACAGCGAGACCGAGGCGCTCCCGCCGTCGCCACCGCCGATCGACGCATGCAGCGCGGCGCCCATGGAGACCTGGAAGACGTCGACGCCGAGGTTGACCAGGTAGGCGAGCAGCAGTGGCAGCGTTTTCAAGACGGCCAACCGGGCGCCATCGGCCTGGGCGAAGATGATGACGAGGCCCGTGACACCGCCGAGGAGCACGGCTGTTGTCATCGCGACGAGTGCGCCTTCGGCAGGCAACCGCCACTGTTCGGACAACCGAGCGGGTAACGGGCTCTCGCTCGCGCGGTCGCGCAAGGTCTGCAGCGGCCTGGCGGCGACCAGGCCACCCACGACCGCGAAGAACAGCAGTGACCAGCCGAACACGCGACCCGGCGAGACGCTGATGTGCACCCGACCGTCACCGATCCGGCTGCTCGAGTAGCCGGCGATGCTGAGCAGGGCCAGCGCGACGGACACGAGCAGTGCGGCGCGGATGGCTGCTGCCGTGCGGGCTGCCGTGCCGGCCGGGGGCAGATACCGGCGCAGCAACAGGGCGAAGGTCGCCAGCACGAGCAGCGAGATCGTCAGTGGTGCCATCCCGGTGCTGTAGGCGCCGCCGCCGCCCGAACCGCTCGCGCGGGTGAACACCGGCGAACCGAAGGCCATCGCCAGCAGATCGCCGGCGCTGTGGAAGAAGCCGCCGGCCGAGTGCCCGAGGCCGAACGAGTCGTTGCTGTTGCCGCCGATCCAGATCAGATAGCTGGTCGCGACCAGGCTCAGCGCGACGGCGAGCCCGGCGGTCGGGACCGCGACGTAGGCCGCCGAGCGCCAGTCGCCGCCGAGCAGCCGCTCGACGAACGTCCGGTCCGGCCCCGACGATGCCGCTGTCCCGACGGCATCACCGGTCGGCTCGGCCGCCACGGTCGTCGGCGCCTTGGTGGCCGACGTGGTGGCGGCGACTGATGTCGCCGCACCGCACTCCGGGCAGAACTTGGCCCGGTTGGCGACCTGCTGGCCGCAGTTAGGACACGCCTTCATCGGTCGACCCCCTCGTCGGCCTCACAGTGTGGGGCAACCGGGGTTCGCTGGCGACGGAGGTGACTTTCACTCGACCTGTCAGACGCTGAGCACGCCAGAGCGTGCTGTGGGTCTGACAACTCGTGGAGGGGGGTGGGCGATACAGGACTTGAACCTGTGACCTCTTCCGTGTCAGGGAAGCGCGCTACCAGACTGCGCCAATCGCCCTCGTGTAGTTGTGGTGGTACTTGTCGTGCGCCTTCGAGGCGGGAGCGGGAATCGAACCCGCGTACAGGGCTTTGCAGGCCCTTGCCTAAGCCACTCGGCCATCCCGCCGCGGGGCATGAGCAACCCCAGAGCGGACGACGGGATTCGAACCCGCGACCCTCACCTTGGCAAGGTGATGCGCTACCAGCTGCGCTACGTCCGCGCCGCCTGAGCCCGGATCAACGGACCTTGGCAAGCGCGGACAACGATACAGGAGCGCCCCGACTACGGTGACGGCGTGAACGACCGGCCGGCGGACCCGCGGTGGCCACGGGCAGGCGACTGGCTGGCCGCCGGACCGGGTGACCGTACGCCGGACATCGCGGTGCTCGGCGTACCCACGTTCAAGACGTCCATCAGCCCGACCGGCGCCCACGCGACGCCCGGAGCCGTCCGCCGGGCGTTGGGTCGCTTCTCCACCTGGGCGGCCACGCGGCGCATCGACATCGGCGCGCTCGCGCCATGGGACCTCGGCGACATCGACGACCCGGACGTGCCGGTCGAAGGGGAGTGGCGGACCCGGCAGGCGGCGCAGACGGCGCTCAGCAAGGCCCGGCTGCTGGTCGCACTCGGCGGTGACAACTCTGCTACCTACCCCGTGATGACCGGAGCCTTCGGTGACGACCTCGCGACGGCGGGGCTCGTCACCCTCGATGCCCATCACGACCTGCGGGAGGGGCGCAGCAACGGCACGCCGGTGCGCGACCTGATCGACGCCGGAGTCGACCCGGAACGCATCGTGCAGGTGGGCATCGCGGACTGGGCGAACAGCCGCTCCTACCACGACGAAGCGGTGGCCCGGGGTGTCATGGTGATCGGCCGCGACGAGGTCGCCCGGCGGGGGATCGGGGTGTGCATGGCCGCGGCGCTGGACGTGGCCGGCGCCGCCGGCGGCCCGATCTACGTCGACCTCGACCTCGACGTGTGCGACCGCTCCGTGGCGCCCGCGTGCCCGGCGAGCCTGCCCGGCGGGCTGTCCGCGCAAGAGGCGATGCACGCGGCGTTCTTCGCTGCCCATGACCCCCGGGTCCGGGCGATCGACATCACCGAGGTCGACGCGACGAAGGATGCCGCCGACGAACGCACCGTGCGGTTGGCGGCGCTGTGCGTCCTCGAAGCGGCCGCCGGGCTCGCCCTGCGGGCATGACGCCGCCTGACACCGCGTCGGACTGGGCGATTGTCGGCGGCCGGCTCGCCACCGGCTGCGTGGACCTGACGAGCGACCCCGGCGCGCTCGACACCAGCGGGTTCTGGGTCGTGGTCATGACGTTCGAGGGTGCGCTGACCTGCGCCCGGATGGGCAACGTGGTCCCGGCCGGGTCCGACCTCGCGTCGGCTCCGCCGTGGTCGATGCCGGCCCGCACCGACTGGGACACGAGCCTCGGTCGAGACGCCTACGTCGCCGGCGTCGGCGCCATCCGGGACCGGATCGCCGCCGGCGACGTCTACCAGGTCAACCTCTGCCGGCTCATGTCCGCGCCGCTGGCCTCCCCGCCCGACCTCTGGTCGCTCGGCGGCGCGCTGGCACGAGGCAACCCGGCACCGCTCGCGGCCACGGTCAACCTGCCCGCAGCCGGCCTCCACATCGCCAGCGCCTCGCCCGAGCTGTTCCTGCGGCGGGACGGCGACGCCGTGGCCTCGGCCCCTATCAAGGGCACCGGTCGCACCGCGGCCGACCTCACCGACAAGGACGCCGCCGAGAACGTGATGATCGTGGACCTGGTGCGCAACGACCTGGCCCGGGTTGCCAGGCCCGGCAGCGTCGAGGTGCCGGGCCTGCTGCGGGTGGAGGAGCATCCCGGTCTGGTGCACCTCGTGTCGACCGTCACCGCCAGGCTGCGCCCCGGCTGCGGCTGGGCCGAGCTGCTCGCCGCGGCCAGCCCTCCCGGCTCGGTGTCCGGCGCGCCGAAGTCCAGCGCTCTGCGCATCATCGGCGAGCTCGAGCCGGAGCCCCGAGGTGTCTACTGCGGTGCGGTCGGCTGGGTTGACGCCGACCGGCGTCGCGGCGCGCTGGCGGTCGGCATCCGGACCTTCACGTGGGCGGACGGCAGACTGCTCCTGGGCACCGGCGCCGGGATCACCTGGGGCAGCGACCCGGCGCAGGAGTGGGACGAGACCGAGCTCAAGGTGGGCCGGCTGTTGGAGGTGCGGTGACGCAAGAGCGACTCGACGTCGAGGTCGCGCCCGGAAGACTCTGGGTGAACGGCCGGCTGGTCGACGAAACGGAGCCGGTCGTGCGGGCCGACGACCACGGCCTCGTCGTCGGCGACGGCGTCTTCGAGACCTGCGAGGTGCACGAGGGGGTGCCGTTCGCGTTGACCCGACACCTGCGCCGACTCCATGACTCGGCCGCCGGGCTCGGCATCGTCATCGACGAACAACTCATCCGCACGGGCATCGACGCGGTCCTCACCGAGCGCACGGCCCGCGCTCGCTTGCGCATCACCGTCACCGGCGGCCCGTCGCCCTACGGCTCTGACCGCGGTGACGCCGCGCCTACCGTCCTCATCGCCACCGGATCGTTGCCGCAGTGGCCGGCGACCACCGACGTCGCGCTGGTGCCGTGGACCCGCAACGAACGCGCCGCCACGGCCGGACTCAAGACGACGTCGTACGCCGACAACGTGGTCGCCCTCCGCTGGGCGCACGAACGTGGTGCCGCCGAGGCGTTGTTCGCCAACAGTCGCGATGAGGTTTGCGAAGGCACCGGCAGCAACGTCTTCTTCGAGGTCGACGGCAGGTTGGTCACGCCGCCGCTGTCCAGCGGCTGCCTCGGTGGCATCACCCGCGAGCTGCTGATCGAGTGGCTGGCTGCCGACGGCGCACCGGTCGAGGAACGCAATCTGCCGATCGAGGCTTTGCGCGACGCCCGCGAGGCGTTCATCACGTCCACGACGCGAGCTGTGCAGCCGATCCGTGCGCTCGACGCCGTGCCCTACGCAACGGCGCCGGGACCGTTGACCCGGCGTGCGGCCGAGGTGTTCGCCCGGCACGCGGCCGAGAACGTCGACCCATGACGAGGGAGCCGATGACGGCTGTTGTGGTGAACCCTCAGCCGTTGACACCCGCGGAGGTCGTCGACGTTGCCCGGCACGGCGCAACCGTGGAGCTCGCCGGCGAGGCGTTGACGGCGATGGAGGCGTCGAGTGCCCGGGTGCAGGCGCTGGCGCGATCCGAGCACCCCGTCTATGGCATCTCGACCGGGTTCGGGGCGCTGGCGACGACGCACATCCCGGTCGACCGGCGCGCTGATCTCCAGCGGTCACTCATCCGCTCGCACGCCGCGAGCAACGGGGAGCCGGTCGAGCGCGAGGTCGTCCGCGGGCTCATGCTGCTCCGGCTGCGCACGCTGGCCAGTGGCCACACGGGTGTCCGGCCCGTGGTCGCGCAGACACTCGCGGCTCTGCTCAACGCAGGCGTCGAGCCGGCGGTGCGTGAGTTCGGCTCCCTCGGCTGCAGCGGCGACCTCGCGCCGTTGGCGCATGTGGCGTTGACGTTGATGGGCGAGGGTGAGTCAGCCGAGGCGATGGTCGCTGCGGGCATCGCGCCGGTCGTGCTGGCCGAGAAAGAAGGACTTGCCCTCATCAACGGCACCGAGGGCATGCTGGCGACGCTCGTGCTCGCGGGCCACGACCTGAGCCGCCTCGTCACGACTGCGGACCTGGCGGCCGCGATGAGCGTCGAGGCCTTGCTCGGCACCGACCGTGTCTTCGCCGATGACCTGCAACAGCTGCGCCCGCAACCGGGGCAAGCGATCTCCGCAGCCAACATGCGCGGACTCCTCGCGGGTTCGCCGATCGTGGCGTCCCACCGCGGCGCGGAGGACACGCGTGTCCAGGACGCCTACTCGATGCGGTGTGCGCCGCAGGTCGCCGGAGCCTGCCGCGACACGATCGACCATGCG
>JAVEEH010000260.1 GCA_030840545.1 Frankiaceae bacterium
CGCAGGACGAGCTGGTCGCGTCCGAGCCTGAACGGTTCTTCCGACCGCCGTACGTCGGGGGACGCGGCTGGGTCGGCGCACGTCTCGACGGTCGGGTCGACTGGCAGGACATTGCCGCGGTCTGCGAGGACGCCTATCGAACCGTCGCGCCGAAGCGGCTCATCGCGGTGCTCGAGGGCGCCCGCGACGCTTAGCTGACGGCACCGACTGCTCCACGAGATCTCTCGCGAGCTCACGCAGCCGGGTGGGTGTCAACTGACTCTCGAGTGCCTGACCGAGCAGCGCGGCCAGCCGGTAGGAGGGGTCACTCGACCGCGCGCGATCGAGCGCGCTCACGGTCACGACGCCGTCGCCCTGCAGGTAGGACACCCATGCCAGCAGCGTGCACGCAGGTGCGTCGTATGGCGGCTGCGCGCGACGGACCACGTCACCGAGCAGCGAACGCATCGCGTCGCCCCGGTCGAGGCACCAGCACATCAGCTCGTCGCGGACGCGGACGTCATGCAGGCCGACCGTCAGCGTCGCTGCATCGTCGTCGGTGAGGCGGCTCGGCGGTTCGGCGTAGCGGTCAGACAGCTCTGCGGCCAGCGTCAGCACGGACCGTCGGAACGCGGCCGGACCGTCCGAGTCGCGCGTGGCCCAGGCACGATCGATCGCCTGCCGCATGGACACCGCAGTGATGCCCGACACCGGCGCCACCGAGGCCACGACAGCCTCCCGGCTGGGCAGCACGGCCGTGCCGTGCAGCGCGTTCGCGGCCGCGACGGCAACCGTGCCGGGCGAGTCGGGGTCGCGGCGACGGCCCTCGGGCGGGCAGCACCGCGGGTCGTCACACAGATAGGACCAGAGGCGTTCCGCCGTCACCAGCACCGCGTCGCGCACCGGCATCGGGAATGCTCGCTCGAGCTCCTCGACCAGGGCGCGCCGGGGCAGGTCACCGAGAGGATGCGCGGCCTCGGTGTAGACGACCACCAACACCTGGTCGGCCTTGGCGTAGGCCATCCGTTCGGCGAGCATGCTCGCGACCTGCTCGTCGAGCTCCGGCGGCTCGAGGTCAAGTCGCAGGGTGAACGTCAACCGCTCGCGGCGACCGGACAACGACACCACGACGAGACTCTCGGCCGGCTGGAAGCCGAGCATGAAGGGGACGGCCGCGACGATGTCGCCGAGCTCGCTGAGCTTGACGACGGCGGCCCCGTCAGCGGATGAAGACATGCGCCGACGATGGTGCGGACAGCAGCGGCCGGCCAGCCCTGCCGGCACGCTGTGGAGCGCGAACGCCACTGTGGACGGTCCCCACGTCACGGGGTGACCGACGAGCAGCGACCGGGGACGGGCAGGATGGCGGCATGCAGATGGGCTTCGGCATCCCGGTCTCGGGCGCGTGGGCCACGCCGGCCAACATGCGTGACATCGCTCGCAGCGCCGAGCAGTTGGGCTACGCGTCGTTGTGGAGCTTTCAACGCACGCTCTTCCCGGCCGACGACCCGATCCCGATGCCCTACCGCAGCGTGCACGATCCACTCGCCGTGTCGGCCTACGTCGCTGCCGTCACCGAACGCATCCGCATCGGCATCGCGATCGTCAACCTGCCGTTCTATGCACCGATCGTGCTCGCAAAGGCCTTCTCCAGCATCGACGTGCTCTCGGCCGGCCGGCTCGACGCGGGGCTGGGCCTCGGCTGGAGTCCGGACGAGTTCGCGGCTGCCGGCACACCAATGGCACGTCGCGGCGATCGAGCGGAAGAGTTCATCGACTGCCTGCGCGCGATCTGGACCGAGGACCCGGTCGAGTTCACCGGCGAGTTCTACACAGTGCCGCGCTCATACGTCGACCCCAAGCCGGTGCAACGCCCGCATCCGCCGATCCTGCTCGGCGGCGGTGCCGAGCCCGCTCTGCGCCGCGCCGGGCGAATGGCCGACGGATGGATCTCGGCAAGCCGGTTCGAGGCGGCGAAGGTGCCGGCCGCCGTCGCCACCATCAAGGCCGCCGCGCAGGACGCGGGCCGGGATCCCGACGCAGTGCGCATCATCATCCGCGCGTCCGTGCGGGTGCGGGACACCGACGAGGACCTGCAGTTCTCCGGCACGGTCGACAAGATCCGCCGGGACTTCGCCGACTACGCCGCTCGCGGTGTGACCGAGCTCTTCGTCGACCTCAACTTCGACGAGCAAATCGGTACGCCGGACGCGGATCCGGTCGACTCGATGCGTCGCGCGCACACGGCGTTGGAGGCGTTCGCCCCCGGCGCCTGACACCGTCCGGACGACGACCGTGGCTAGGCTTGACGGGTGGCCTCCGACCGACAGCGACCGCCCCGGCTGCGCCCCATCGCGCCGGGGACGATCTCGGACAACGTCCGGGCGAGCGAGGGCGCATCCGACGAAGAGCTGGTCGCGCGGCTCTATGAAGCCCTCGCGGCACTGCCGCCCGCCGAGCGGGCCGCTGCGGTCGTGGCGTTCGGGCTCGGTGAAGGCCATCAAGGCGTGGCGGCGGAGCTCGGCCTCGACGGCGACGACGCCGACGCCCTCACCCGCAACGCGCTCCAGCTGTTGCGCGGCGCGCTCGGAGACCTGGATCTCGACGACCCGGTCTTCTACGGCCAGCTCCCCCGCCGTCGCGGGCACCGAACGGCGCGGCCCGACAGCTGACCAGACCCCCGCTCGACGACGGCCCCGGACACACGAAAGCCCCGGAGGATTCTCCGGGGCTTCGCGCACCGTCTCGCCAGGTCTGCCTCGCGGCACTGGTTCGCTCGAAGCGACAAAGGTTGGGACCGGGGGCCATGGATCGAGACGGTTGGACGCCTTACGACGTCCTAAGCAGAAACGGTAGCGCACCGGTTGGAATTCCGCCGGGAAGGCAGGTATTTCTCCGGGCCGGGCGAACGCAACTGCATGGCACCCGTCGCGGTCAGCAGCCGAGTCCTCGCCGCCTGCGGGATCACCCTGCTCGGGCTGTCGCCGTTGACCGCGCTCGCCGCCCCGGCAGCGCTGGCGAAGCCGGCAACCGTGTGGACCGGCGGCGCTCCGCTGCCGGCCGCCAAGGGCGTCGGGTTGCACCGCAACCAGGACGGCGAGCCCGGCATGGGAGTGTCACCTGCGGGCCAGTACTGGATCGCGTCCGACATCGCTCCGTACGCCGCCGACGACCCGCGCGTAGCCGGCGGCCTGCTCTCCGGGGCCGACATCTGGACCTCGACCAACGGCGGCCGGACCTATCGCTGGGTCTCGGATCCGTTCGGGGTCAGCAACGGCCAGGCCGGGCTGGCCGGCGAGGACACCGATCTTGCCGTCGCGCCGCAGAAGAACAGCAAGGGCTTCTACAACGTCTACGCCGCGAGCCTGTGGGTCGGCTCGAGCTCGCTCGCCTCGTCGCAGGACGGCGGGAAGACGTGGTCGGTCAACCCGCTGGGCGGGCTGCCAACTCAGGACCGGCCTTGGCTCGCCGCTGACGGTCCGTGCACCGTCTACGTCGTCTATCACCAACTCCCGCTGTTCACGCCGGTCCTCAGCTCCTACGACGTCTGCACGAACGGCGGGGTAGTCCCCGTCAGCAACGGCGCGGCTCTCGACCCGGTGCACGAGACGACGCTCACGTCGAGTGACTTCCCCGGGTTGTCGAACAGCTTCAACAAGCAAACGGTCGACGCCGCCCGGTCCTCGAAGTTCCGCCACAACATCTACATCCCGATGTCGCTGTGTCAGGTCACCCAGTTCCCCGACCTGGTGACCAACGCCGCGGCACCCTCCGGCTGCCCCAAGGGCACGCAGTATCTGGTAGCGGTCAGCACCGACAGGGGCCTGACCTTCAGCTATCACAAGGTCGCCTTGGACAAAACCGGCGCGACGCTCGTCTGGGCAGCGACCGTCGCCACCGACGCGACGGGCACGGTCTACTTCACCTGGAGCGACAACAAGAACTCCTATCTCGACGTCTCTTCCGACGGCGGCAAGCGCTGGTCGGCACCGAAGAAGCTCAACGCGCCGGGCACCGCAGCGGTCTATCCGACAGTCGCCGGCGGCCGCCCCGGCCGGGTCGACGTCGGGTGGTACGGCGCCAACCGCACGGGCGACAGCAACGACGTGAAGAAGATGGGCAAACCCAGCACCCGCGGCAGCGCGCAGTGGGCGGTCTACCTCGCCCGGTCGACCGACCACGGCCGCTCGTTCACCACTCGCAAGGTCACGGGCACGATCCACCTGGGCGAACTCTGCACGCACGGAAGCGGTTGCGGCGACACCAACTCCCGCAACCTTCTCGATGACTTCGGTGTTGCGATCAGCCCCACAACGGGTCGTGACTCGATCACCTACACCGCCGACCGGCCGGACGGCACGGCCGGGCACGCGTTCACCGGGTTCACGACAGAGCTGGCCAGGCCGACCCACAAGCCCACCAGCAGCGGTCATCCCGGATCGCACGAGGGCGCAGAAGGCTCGGCCGGGTCCGGCGGCGGCCTCGCCGGCACCGGCCTGCCACCGCTGATCGCGACCGGCGGCGTGGGCCTGCTGGCAGCCGGTCTCGTGCTGCGTCGTCGTGCCGCCGACGCTCACGAGGAGGTCGAATCCCCCTAGACACCCCCATCCACGCGTGTCCCGGGCACATTCGACGAATGGCTTGCACTCTGCACCCCTGGGGTGTCCGATGAGTCCCATGTGAGTCATCCACGCAGCACCCGGGGGGAAAAATGCACAGATTCCGTGTTGTGCTCGTCATCGCGTCGACGACCGGTGCGCTCCTGACCGGGGCCGCCGGACCGGCTTCCGCCGGAACAGGGTCGTCGATGACGCTCAGCAGCAGCCTCGCATCGGTGCACTCGTCGACGGGCAAGTCGCTGCACGTCTCGATCTATGCCAGCAAGACGACGACCTCAGGTGCGACGACGGCTGTTGCGGCCGGCGTCGGACTGCAGAACCACACTTACGCCGGGCTCGGTGAGACGCACTCCTGGAGCCTGCAGGTGAGCCGCTCGACGTTCACCTACAACTCCAGCACCGGAGTGGCGCGGTTCAACACCGGCACCCAGATCTCCCCGCTCGGCACCATGAACCTGACGTTCCGCAAGAGCTCGAGCAGCACGACCCAGTGTGCCGCCGGCGGGAGCCAGACGACGGTGCGCGGATCGCTGCGCGGCAAGTTCCACTTCATCAGCAAGACCCGATGGGGCAGTGTCGGATCGACGACGAGCACGTTCACATTCCCGACGCCGAACTTCCTCAGCATCAGCAACAACTGCAACGTTGGCGAAGGGACCTCGATCTGCTACACGAACACGACGTGGTACGGGCCGACGACGGGCACCAACTTCTATGTCAACGGCAGCGTGTACGACAACGGCAGCACCACGACCAGCATCATCTCCGGCAGCCACGGCGTCGCGCTCACACACCCGAGCGGAGCGGGTCGCAATGACTACCTGAGCGCCCGGGCACCACGTCCCACGATCAACGGCTCGACGTTCAACGTGAAGACCAGCTCCGGCACGCCGGTGTCCGGTTCGGCCAAGCTCACGGGCGGCACCGCCGGCACGTCGCACAGCGCGTGCAAGGTGGGCCGGCACAACCGCACCCAGACGCAAACGACCCACTCCGGGGCGACCTGGTCGTCACCAGCCGGGCATCACCTGACCTTCAACTTCCAGGCATCACCCGACTTCACCGCTGACGGATCCGGGTCCGGCTTCTGGAGCGTTGCGACGCACAACTGAGCCCACGGAGGTCAGAGCAGGCCCGACGCCGTCATCACGACCGGCTCCCACCAGTCGAGCTCGTCGGCCTGCTCTGCCTTGGACCAGCCGAGCATCAGGAACGCGCCGAGCAGGCTGAGCGACAGCTGCCGCTCCCACCAAGCGACGGTCGAGACGCCGCGGCGCTCGAGGGCGGACCGGAACCGCTCGGCCGCGTCCTCCTTCGACTCCGGGAGCCGGTCGCAGTTCACCGCGAGATACCAGGCGAGGTCCCCGGTGAAAGGACCGACCTGCGGCCGGTCCCAGTCGAGCAGGACCACCCGGCCGTCGGGGTGCAGGCCAAGGTTGCCCATCTTCCAGTCGCCGTGCAGGAAGGTCGTCGGCGTCTCGAGCAGAGCGTCCGCCAGCGGACGGGGATCGTCGATCATCGGCGCGACCGTCTCGACCAGGTGCGGCAACCTGGCCCGCACCGCGGCCCAGCCGGGCTCGATGAACGGCTGTGGTCCGTCGATGGTGCCGTTGACCCGCTGCCGGGTGACCTCGGCCGGAGACAGGAAGTGATAGTTCTGCTCGAACGGCATGTAGGTCGTGGCGGGCAGCCGGTCGAGGAAGTGCACCGACAGCGCGGCCATCCCCTCCAGCAACGCGGAGTGGGTCGCGAGATCGACCGCGCCGTCCTCGGGGATCAGCAGCTCCCCGACGTCGCGCATGAGCAGCGCCGTCGGCCAGGGCGATCCGTCGGCACCCAACCGGGCTGCACCGACCACGGTCGCGTCGATGAGCTCCGGCAGGTCGGCATAGACGCCGTCCTCCCAGAGACAGACTGCTCGACCTTGGTTGTCGGCGCTCGCGATCGCCAGCCAGTCGGTCCGTCCATCGACCACCTTGAGGACGAAGCTGTCCCCGTCGACGACGACCCGCTCGAACGACGCAGCCGACTTCGAGTCCGCGTTCTTCATCGGCCGACGGTCGGTCGCGCCGGCGAGCAGCTCGTCGAGGCGGCGGGCTAGCACCCCCGCATCATCTCAACGCCGGTGACGCGGGACGAGCCGCGACTCAGGTTGCGCTCTGGCCCTGGCGCTTCGCGCTGCGATAACGCTGTTGCGCGTCGAGAACGACCTTGCGGATTCGCACCGTGGCGGGCGTCACCTCGACGCATTCGTCCTCCCGGCAGAACTCCAGCGCCTGCTCGAGCGACAGCTGCTTGTGCGGAATCAGCCGCACCAGCTCGTCGCTGGTCGACTGGCGCATGTTGGTGAGCTTCTTCTCCTTCGTCGGGTTGACGTCCATGTCGTCCGAGCGGGAGTTCTCCCCGACGATCATGCCTTCGTAGACCTCTGTGCCCGGCCCCACGAACATCGTGCCGCGCTCCTGCAGGTTGAACAACGCGAACGACGTCGTCGGCCCGCGGCGGTCCGCGACCAGTGACCCGGTGGGGCGGGTGCGCAGCTCCCCGTGCCAGGGCTCGTAGCGGTCGAACACGTGGTGCAGCAGGCCGGTGCCGCGGGTCTCGGTCAGGAACTCGGTGCGGAAACCGATGAGCCCACGTGCCGGCACGAGGTATTCGAGCCGAATCCAGCCGGTGCCGTGGTTGACCATCTGTTCCATCCGGCCCTTGCGCAGCGCCATCAGCTGAGTGACGTCGCCGAGATAGTCCTCCGGGATGTCGACGGTGAGTCGCTCCATCGGCTCGTGCAGCTTGCCGTCGACGATGCGCGTCACGACCTGCGGCTTGCCGACGGTCAGCTCGAAACCTTCGCGCCGCATGATCTCGACCAGGATCGCGAGCTGCAGCTCGCCTCGTCCCTGCACCTCCCAGGTGTCGGGGCGTTCGGTCGGCAGCAGCCGGATCGACACGTTGCCGATCAGCTCCGCATCGAGTCGCGACTTCACCAGCCGCGCGGTCAGCTTCTTTCCGCTCTCCCCCGCCAACGGCGCCGTGTTGATGCCCACGGTCATCGACAGGCTGGGCTCGTCCACGGTGATGACGGGCAGCGGCCGGGGGTCGTCGGGATCGGCCAGCGTCTCACCGATGGTGATGTCGGGGATGCCGGCGATCGCCACGATGTCGCCCGGCCCGGCCTCGTCGATCGGCACCCGCTCGAGCGCGTCGGTGCCGAGCAGCTCGGTCAGCTTGACCCGCTCGATCGTGCCGTCGGTGCGGCACCACGCAACCAGCTGGCCCTTGCGCATCGTGCCGTTGCGCACCCGGCACAGCGCCAACCGACCCAGATAGGGAGAGGCGTCGAGGTTGGTGACGTGCGCCTGCAGCGTCGCGCCTTCGTCATAGCTGGGGGCCGGCACCGTCGCGAGCAGCGTCTCGAGCAACGGCCGGAGGTCGGTGCCGTCGGGCATCGAGCCGTCCTTGGGCCGCTCGAGCGACGCGCGGCCGGCCTTGGCGGACGCATAGACGATCGGGAACTCGATCTGGTGCTCGTCGGCGTCGAGGTCGAGGAAGAGCTCGTAGGTCTCGTCGACGACGTCGGCGATGCGGGCATCCGGCCGGTCGACCTTGTTGACGACCAGTACGACGGGCAGCCGCTTCTGCAGCGCCTTGCGCAGCACGAACCGGGTCTGCGGGAGCGGGCCTTCACTCGCATCGACGAGCAGCAGCACGCCGTCGACCATCTCGAGGCCGCGTTCGACCTCACCGCCGAAGTCGGCGTGACCGGGCGTGTCGATGATGTTGATCGTCGTGCTGCCAAAGCGGACCGCGGTGTTCTTCGCGAGGATGGAGATGCCCTTCTCGCGCTCGAGGTCCATCGAGTCCATGACCCGCTCGTTGACAGAACCTGCCTCGGCCTGGTGGGCCGTGAACGCGCCGGACTGCCAGAGCATC
>JAVEEH010000285.1 GCA_030840545.1 Frankiaceae bacterium
ACCCGGCTCGAGGAGCGCTGGCAGCGCCGTCAGGACGACCGCTAGCGCGTCGTCCGGTGGCTGACCACGTGCGCCCGTCGGCGCATGCCCAGCACCAGCCCGAGGAGCGCCACGGCCACCCCGGTCAGCGGCAGCACCGCAGAGTTGCCGGTCGACGCCAGGTTGCCGCCGCTGCCCGAACCCGAGCCGGAGCCGGAGCCACCCGAGCTGCCTGAGCCGCCGGTCTGCCCGGTGCCACCGCCGCTCTTGACGTCGTACTTCGCGAACAACCCCTTGCCGGACATCTGCCGGATGACCGCGCCGTGCTGGGTCAGCGTGTTCTTCGCCACCGCCGGCGAGGCGATGCAGTTCGCCTTCGGGTCAATCGCCGGCCCGACGCACCCGTCGGCGATGGCGACCATCACCCGACCGGTCTTGGTGACGGTGATGTCGTTGAAGTCGAGCAGGTTCCGACACGGGACCGAGCCGCCGCTGTTCCAGATGCAGCCGCGCTGGACCGGGTCGTTGGGCACCGCGTTGACGGTTGTCCAGTGCCCGCCGCGGTCGTAGGTGGTGGCCACGAAGAGGTGCCAGGTGGCACCGATGAACCGGGTGCCGGCCGTGTTCTTCCCGAACGCCTCCGACTGCGTCGACCCGCGGGTCGGGGTGCCGAGGAAGGCAAATGCGGCGCGGTTGCCGTCACCGGCGATGACCTCGGCGAACTCCGTGTTGTGCACCCCGAACGGTCCGCCCGCATCGATGGACCTCGACCAGGTCTTGCCGCGGTTACGGGAAACGGCAATCTTCGCCCGGCCGGTGCCGTCGCTGTAGCCGAAGTAGAGCGTGCCGTCCCGGCCCGCCGACACCGACGGGTCGCTCGTGCCCGCATAGCTGTCCGGGACACGGCGGACGGTCCAGTGCGCGCCCGCGTCGGTCGACACGGCAACACCTTGCTTGCCGGCGCAGTTGTCGTTGGGGACGTAGACGGTGCCGTCGGGTGCGACGCGGACGTGACCGTGGATGCCGTTGCACTTGCCGCCGAAGATCTCGACCGGCGCGCCGAACGACAACCCGCCCGTGTCACTGCGGGAGCAGACCGCGCCTCCCAAGACGAGCGCCTGCGCCTGTGAGCAGTAGTAGACGGCGTGTGGATAGCCGGTGATCGACTTCATGCCCTTGGGATACGGGCCGCCGCCGAAGGTCTGGTGGTCGAAGCCGTTGATGCCGGTGCCGCAGCCCTGGCTCGGCGTGATGCTCTTGAAGTCGTCGTCGGTGAAGACCGCACCCGAGCAGACGAACAGCAGCTGGCTGACGAACGTGCGGCCGGTCGAGGAGTCGGTGTAACCGATCGGGTCGAGTGAGATCTTGTTCGAGGGATCGGCGGTCTTGTTGTTGACGAGTGTCCACGCCGACGTCTTCTTCTTGTCGTTGAAGTCGACGCGGTACTCGTGCGTGTTGGAGGTGAAGAACGTGTTGCCGGACTTCCAGTTGTTGCCGATCGAGGGTTCGCCGGCGTCGTTCGACTTGCTCTTCGGTGCCTCGAACTGGTGGTACGCCGGTGCCCGAACGCCGCTCGCGGTGCGCGACGGCGGCGGGCGCAGCAGCGAGGCTGTCACCGATCCGGTGTAGGCCTGTCCGTTGGGTCCGGTCTGGAACGCGCACACCACCATGTCGTAGACCCCGCCGATGGGCGCGGTGACACTGATGCCCTCGGAGGTCTGGCTGCCGTCGGAGGACGCGACGAGCTTGCCGTTGGGGCCGAACAGATCCAGCCGCATGTCCTCGGTCGGTTCCGGTGTGAGGGGCTTCCAGTCGATCTGGAAGCGGATGAGCACGTCGTAGACCGGGTTGACCTTTGCCGGCACCGTGACTTTGACGTGCGTCTCGTCTCGGAAGACCTGCCCGTTGGGGTTGTTGGGGTCGCACGCACCGTTGATGTCATCGAAGAGGAGGTTGGCCTGGCCGTTGTTGAACGGAGCCGTGCCGTTGAACGTGACCTTGTTGCTTCCCGGCGACGACGGCAGGGCCACCGTGGGCGTGCCGGTTGCGGCCTGCACCGTGGTGGCGAGCAGGGCTGTGGCGGCTAGCCCGAGACCCATCGCAAGGACGACCGGTCGGCGGTTGCGGTGCAACGACATGAGGCTCCGTCAGGTGGGGGGAGCTCGTGGCTCATCACGTCTCCCGGGGCGGGTGGTGCTCCATTCACATTGTGCTCAGCCGGCGCTGGTTCCGAACCTGATCCGGGCGCGCAGCCTCGCGGCACCCATGTCGAACGCGTCGAGCAGCTCGCCGACACGGCTGGTGGCCTCGCGGGCGGCGCGGAGCGTCGAGCGCGGCCAGGCGCGCAGCACGAACCGTTCACCGAACGTCGACTCGGCGAGCATGGCCGCACGGATCGACTCGACGTCGTCCTGCAACCGGTCTGTCCCGGCGGGCGATCGGCCGGAGGAATACCAGGCCTGCTGGACGGCATCGACCAGCCGGTCGAGCGCGCGGAGCTCTGCTGTCGCCAGACCGCCGGCCTCGGCGCGCAGCACCCGTGCGGTGGCTCGCGGCGTCAAGTCGTCGATCCAGCCGGCGCGCGCGTCGATCGCGCTCGCCCGCAGCTCGGCCCACGCCGCTGTCGCACGCTCGGCCGCGGTGGTGGCGTTGCGCCAGCGCCGTCGCCGAGTGAGGTTCCGCACGATCGAGGGAGCTAGTAGGAGAATCCCGAGGATCGCCAGCGCCACGTAGCCGGCGAGCCAGCGGTTGGGGTGGCCGGTCGGCGAGGTGGCGGCGGGGCCCGCCGGCGCGTTGCCGGCATTGGCGTCTGCGTTGTCGTCGAAGCGCTGGTTCTTGCTCCTGGCCGGCTGGGTGTGGGTCTTGCTCCCGTTGCCATTCGCCCCGCCGTTGTTGCCGTCCTTTCCGGGAGTCGGCGCAGTGGTGATGGTGTAGTCCGGCACGACCGCCTGGCCGTCAGCGCGCGGAGTCGGCTCGAACGGCAGCCAGCCGAAGCCACTGAAGTAGAGCTCCGGCCACGCGTGGGCGTCGTGCGTCGTGACCAGATACCGGCCGTCGGACTGCCGGACGCCCGGGGTGAAACCGACCGCCACTCGCGAGGGGATGTTGACCAGGCGCGCCATCACGGCCATGGCGGACGCGTACTGCTGACAGAACCCCCGATGCGTGACGAGCAGGAAGTTCTCGAGGGCGTTCGTGCCACCGTTGGCCTGGACGTTGACGTCGTAGATGAACGGTGAGCTGTTCAGGTAACGCTGGATGGCGAGCGCCTTGTCGAACGGCGTCAGTGCACTCTGCGTGACCTGGGCGGTGAGGTCTTTGACATCCTGCGGAATCGTCGGCAACGCAGTGAAGGCCTGCATGGCGGGGTCGCTCGATGTCGCCAGTTCCAACGCTGCCGCGGTCGGGTTGGGCCGGATGCTGTCGATCGAGTAGCTCAGCCCGTTGGTGTCGGACCGGGCCGAGAAGACCGTGTTGGCACGGGGGTCGTAGCGCCAGTCACCGGGCACGTCGACTGCCTCGACCTGCGTCGGCAACGGCAACCAGTGCACCTGCAGCCCTTGGACGGCGATCTGTGTCTGCTGGTGCGAGCCGTCCACCGCGGGGGCGCTGATCCCACGGCTGACCTGCGCCTCGGCCGGCGCCTCCAGCGTGGACGGCGAGAACGCGTTGCCGTCGAACCGGTCGAGCGCGGTGAGTCGCAGGTAACCGGGGTTGGGGTCGGTGGTCTGCACCGACATCACGTTCTGCGAACGGGCCGCGCTGAGCTGAGCGCCGATCATCACGATGGGGTTGAGCGTGACCGCCTGGCTCGATCCGCTGCCGAACCCGAACCCGTTAGTGCCACGGTGCGGGACGCCGCCGCGAAGCCCGGGGATGGCCAGCGGGACGATGACGCCGACCGCGATGGCGGCGAGCCCGATCCGCCGGCCCATGACGGACAGCGGTGACGGCATGACCTCCTGGTCCGACCAGGTGAAGTGCGGTCGCGCCTCGCGGTCGAAGCCGAGCGGGCGACCCCAGCGCGCCAGCCGGTCGCGGGAGTCGGCGAGCAGGAGCCACAGATAGCCGGTGGTGCCGATCACGAACGGGATCCAGCCGGCGCCGTGCCGGGCAACCGATGTGCACAGCGCGAAGATCGTCAGCAGTGGCAAGCCGGCCAGGGCGGCCCGGCGCATCGTGACGGCGAACAGGTCGACGACGAGCGCTACGCCGGCGACGCCGACGACCGCCATGAGGACGAGCCCATGGTGGGTCGGCACCGGTGTGCCGAGCGTGCGCATGTCGTGGAACCCGGCGCGCGCGGTGTCGCCGAGCACCTGCAGCGAGCGACCACTCGGGATGACCCTGCCGTGGGCGCTTGCCCCGGCGTAGAGCCACGTCACATAGCCGGTGACGCCGGCGGCGGCGACGAGTGGTCCGAGCCCACTGGGCAACGGCGACCAGCGCACCAGCTCGTTGGCGGCCACGACGACAACGACGACCCCGATCACGGGGAACAACCAGCCGAGCCCGTGGAAGACGGAGCCCAGTGCGGTCGCGGCGGCAAGGGTGGCCACCCCGCCGTGCACGGCGACGCGGGTCCGGCCGGTCATGGGCCGGTCCCGGTCGCGGCGGTGCGGCGCCCGACCTCGCGCCCCGCGGCCGCCGCCAGCCCCGATCCGGAGGCGGGCCACAGCTCGGCGAGGGAGGCGCCGGCAGTCACCGGCAGGACTCGCCAGCCGGCGGCCGCGAGGATGTCGCAGGTGGCCTGGTGCGCCTCCTGGGCGGCGGCGGCGGCGCGCGGGGCAAGCGTCGTCCACGAGGCGGTGTCCAGTACCAGGGCGACCCCTACCGACAACCCGCCGTGCGCCGCGCGGGAGAGCGTCTGGGCGTCCTCGGAGCTGAGCGGTCCGACGACCGCGACGAGCAGTTCCTCCCCACCGCCCCGTCGGATCGCCGTGACGCCGGCGCGCAGGCCGGTCGCGACGGAGGCTGTGCGCACGGCCAGGTTGTCCAGGAGGACGCTGTCGAATGCGTCGGCTCCGACACCCGACGAAGACACCTCGTCGCCGGAGTCGGTGACCACCCGCATCGTGAACCCCGCACGGGACAGGTGCAGCCCCACCGATGCGGCTGCCGAGATCGCCCACTCCAGCGACGACGCGGGGCCGTCGCCGTGGTGGACGGTGCCGCGGCAGTCGAGGAGCAGCACCGCGCGGCTCTGCCAGGGCTGCTCCTCGCGGCGGACCATGAGCTCGCCGGTGCGGGCGGTCGACCGCCAGTGCACGCGGCGCAGGTCGTCGCCGACCACGTAGGGACGCAGCGCGTAGAAGTCTTCACCCGAGCGACCCAGCGCCGACGGGTGGTCGGCGCCGGCATACGGATCGTCGCCGGTCGTGTGGGGCACGGGGACGAT
>JAVEEH010000165.1 GCA_030840545.1 Frankiaceae bacterium
GGTCGTAGCCGAATGCGCCCGCGCAACGGCCGCCATCCATTATCAGCGTGAGCACGGTGCATTCCATGTGCACTTCCATGCCGCTGTGGATGCCGTGATCCTGGAGGGTGCGGATCATTTCGAGGCCGGTGCGATCGCCGACGTGCGCGAGCCGTGGATACGTGTGGCCGCCAAAATTACGCTGCAGAATCCGCCCGTCCTTAGTGCGGTCGAACAGCGCGCCCCACTCCTCGAGCTCCCACACCCGGCTGGGAGCCTCCTGGGCGTGCAGCTGTGCCATCCGCCAGTTGTTGAGCATCTTGCCGCCGCGCATCGTGTCGCGGAAGTGCACCTGCCAGTTGTCCTCGGGCCACACGTTGCCCATTGAGGCAGCGATGCCGCCTTCGGCCATGACCGTATGGGCCTTGCCGAGCAGGGACTTGCAGACGATTGCCGTGCGGGCGCCTGCCTCGTGCGCGGCGATCGCCGCGCGCAGCCCGGAGCCACCGGCGCCGACGACGACGACGTCGTAGTCGTGCTGCTCGGGAACGCTCGTTGAGTCAGCCATCTCCGCCCCGGCCTAGAAGATGTGGTGGTAGTCGTGGATGGTGCCGTTGGCGACCAACCGGATGTAGCCATCGGCGAGGGCGACCCACAGGAGCGAGGCCCAGGCCCACTGCATGTGCCTGTTGTTGAGCCGGCTGACAAGTCCCCACAAGCGGTAACGGACGGGATGCTTGGAGAAGTGGTTGATCCGTCCGGCTGTGATGTGCCGGCAGGAGTGGCACCCGAGTGTGTAGGCCCAGATCAGCAAGGCGTTGATCGTCAGGATCGCCGTGCCGACGCCGACGTAGAAGTGCCCGTCCTTGTCGAAGGCGAGGGCCGCATCCCAGGTGAGGATGCCAGCGAAGATCACGGCGAAGTACCACGCATAGCGGTGCACGTTCTGGAAGACGAGCGGGAAGCGGGTCTCGCCGGTGTAGTTCTTGTGCGGCTCGGCCACCGCGCAGGCCGGTGGGGAGAGCCAGAACGACCGGTAGTAGGCCTTGCGGTAGTAGTAGCAGGTCGCCCGGAACGACAGCGGGAACACCAGGATGTAGATCGCCGGCGACAGCCACTTCCAGATGTGGAAGTCCGCCCAGCGCACGCTCGGCGGGCAGCCATCGGTGAAGCACGGCGAGTAGAACGGCGACAGGTAGGGATCGGCGAAGAAGATCCGATGGTGGGTGCCGGCCACGACCGGGTGGTTGAAAGCCGCCCAGGTCGAATACACGACAAATGCGCTGAAACCGACCGCGATGATCAGGGGCTGCAACCACCAGCGGTCTTGCCGCAGCGTCCGCGCCTTGATGTCCGCTCGGGGCTGGACGGAGGCAAGCCGCTGCCGGTCTGGAGTCTCCAGTGACATGTCTGTCATTCTTCCGTGACGGTGTGGCAACCGACACACCGGGGCAGCATCGGAAGTCTCTGGCCGATTCGGGTGTTTGATAGGACGTGATGACGACCACAACGGCAGTCCAGCCGGTCTCCCCGGCGGAGCGATGCGACCGCTGCGGCGCGCGCGCCGCGATCCGGGCCACGCTGCCCGGTGGCTCCGATCTGGTCTTCTGCGCCCATCACGGCCGCCAGCACGCCGATCAGCTGCGGGCCGTGGCCGTCGAGATCCGTGACGACGAGGGTGTGCTCGGGGCGATCTGAGCGACCCGCTCCGGTCAGCCCTTCATCTCCATCAAGTCGTCCAGCTGGCTGCGCAACCACTGCTCGACCTCATTGCCCCGCACCGTGTCGGCCGCGCCGCCCAGGAGCTTGTGCCGCAGCGCCCGGTCCATCGTCAGCGCCTCGAACATCGCGTCGGCTTGTTGCTGAAGATCGAACGGCTGGACGGTGATCGCGAAGTCGCCCAGCTCGTCGTGCGCCCCGGTGTTCTCGGACAGCAGCAGCACACCGTCGCGCTGGTTGACGAGGACTGCCTCCTTGGCGACGAGGTTCATGCCATCGCTGACCGCGTTGACGACGAGGACGTCGGCCAGCTGGAACGCCGCCACCGCGAAAGCGAGGTCCTCCTGCAGCCGCATGTCGATCGGCTGCCAGCCCTCCGCGTGGTGGCGGGCATTGATCTCGGCGACGACGCCGCCCACCTGGGCGAGATAGTCGGCGTACTCGGGCACGTCCTGCCGGCTGGGCATCAGTGACGCCAGGAACGTGACCCGACCGCGCAGCTCCGGGTGCTGGTCGAGAAGCAGCCCGAACGCGCGGAAGCCACGCACGATGTTCTTCGACGGGTCCGTGCGGTCCACCCGGACGATGAGATGCCTGCTGTCGGCCAGCAGCGTCGACTCGAGCCCCCGTCGGTGCGCGGCGACCTCCTCGCTGGCGGCCAGCGTCTCGACGGAGTCCACATCGACCGAGATCGGGTAGGCGCGGGCGGCCACCTTGCGGTCGCCGAGGTCAATGGTGCCGGCGCGGAAGTCGACCGGCAGATCGAGCATGTCCAACGCGCAGGAAAGGAAGTTGCGGGCCGAACGGCGGGTGTGAAACGCGACCACGTCGCAGCCGAGCAGGCCCCGCAACATGCCCTCACGCATCTGCACGGGCAGCACCCGCCAGGCGTCGGGGCTCGGCCACGGGATGTGCACGAAGTGGCTGATGATCGCGTCCGGACACCGCTGCCGCACCATCTCGCCCACGAGGTAGAAGTGGTAGTCCTGCAGCAGCACGATCGCCTTGCCGCCGCGGCGCCCGACTTCGTCGGCAACGGCCTCGGCGAACTGCTTGTTGACGGCGACATAGCCGAACTCGTAGGCCTCGTGCGTCTCGGCGGTGATGTTGGGCTCGGTGGCCAGGCCATAAAGCCCGTGCTGCACGAACCACAGCAGCGGGTTGGCGATGCGCGTGTAGAAGGCCTCGTGCCGCTCCTGCTCGACCTCGACGTAACGCACGTTGAGCGTGGGCCCGACGGTGTCGTCATCGACGACGTGCATCTCCGGTGAGAACGCGATCTCGATCGAGTGCCCCTCGTGCTCGGTGATGACCATCGAGTCCGCGGCGTTCGATGCTGCGCACACCCAGACGGCGTCGTCGAGGTGCTCGGCGAGACCCATCAGCGCTGTCACCAGACCGCCGGCGCCGCGCTTGAGGGTCAGCCCGGATGGGGTACGACGGAACGTCGCCGGCCCGCGGTGGGAGAGCAGAACGACGGGGAGCATGTCTCGTATTGTCCCAGACGCGAAGTTCAGGGCAGTCGGAGCAGTGCGGCCTTGGCCGTGTAGCGGTCGCCGTGGCGATGCAGCCGCAACGGCAATCCGAAGCAGGCCGAGAGGTTCGCCGAGCGCATGACCTGGGCCAACGGTCCGGCCGCGACGACCTCACCCGCACGCAGCAGCAGTGCATGCGTGAAGCCCGCCGGCACCTCTTCGACGTGGTGGGACACGAGCACCATCGCCGGGGCGGACGGGTCGGCGGCGAGCCGGCTCAACGTGCGCAACAGAGCTTCCCGGGCGCCGAGGTCGAGGCCGGCTGCGGGCTCGTCGAGCAGCAAGAGCTCGGGATCCGTCATCAGTGCGCGTGCCAGCTGCACCCGCTTGCGCTCACCCTCCGAGAGCGTCCCGAACGGCCGCTCGACCAGCGCCCGGCAGCCGAGCTGGGCCAGCAGGTCGAGGGCACGTGTTTCGTCGACCGCGTCGTAACGTTCGACGCCGCGCCGGACGGTCGCATAAGACGCTGTCAGGACCACGTCGACGACCCGCTCGTCGCTCGGCAACCGGTCAGCCAGCGCTGCACTGGCCCAGCCGATCCGCGGCAGCAGATCGTCGAGGTCCGCGCCGTCGAGGGGTTCACCGAGCAGTGCCACGGCGCCCTCGGTCGGCCGGATAGTGCCCGCGGCAACCTGCAGCAGCGTGGTCTTGCCGGCGCCGTTGGCCCCGAGCACGACCCAACGGTCAGCCGGCCCGATCGTCCAGGAAACGTCCCGCAGCAACATGGCCGAGCCTCGGCGTACGGACACGTGGTCGAGGCGCACGACCGCGTCATGGCTGACGCCGTCGGCGTGGGGAAGGTCGACCGCCGCGGTCACGCCGCCGAGCGTATGAGGCGAACGCCCGAAAAGCCGGTTCCCACGCCGCGCGTCGTCAGCGTTGCAGCGTCGCCATTGCGGCCACCCGTTGCTCGAGCTGCTCCGCCGTCGCCTGCGGCGTCGGAGGTCCACCGCAGCGACGCCGCAGCTCCGCGTGCACGGACGCATGCGGCCGGCCGGTCGCGAGGCAGTAGGCCGACACCATCGCGGAGAGCCGGCGGCGCAACGCCGCGATCTGCGCGTAGGCGGGCGCGTCGTCCGCCCCAGCGTCCATCTCGTCGGCCGGCCCCGGGGCCGCCGCGGCGCCCGCCCGCCGCCGCATCTCGCGGTCGCGGCGGGCCAGCAGCGCAGCCGTCTGCTCGGGCGAGAGCAGGCCCGGCAGCCCGAGGAACTCCTCGTCCTCGCCGGTGATCGACAGGGACGGTGCGAGGACAGCGCGGCCCCCGTGCAGCACGTGCGCGAACTCGGCGTCGGACTCCAACGCCTCGAAGCCGGACCCGTCGACCAGGGGCTCGGGCCTCTCGATGTCCAGCGCGTCGAGAAGGTCGTCACCGGACGCCGGCGGCGGGATCACGTGGTTGCGCTCAGCCTCCATCTCAGCCGCGAGCGCGAGCAACGGCCGGACCGCAGGCAAGAACACGGTGGCCGACTCCTGCCGGTGCCGGGCGCGCAGCACCCGACCCACCGCCTGGGCGAAGAACAGCGGGGTCCGGTACGACGTCATCCACGCCAAGCAAGCAGCGCGCGGCACGTCGACACCTTCGCTGATCATGCGCACGCACACCGCGATCCGTTCGGTGCTGTGGGTGAACTCGCGGATGCGAGCGTTGGCCTGGGGGTCGTCGGACAGGATCAGCGCCGGTCGCTCGCCGGTGACCCGCTCGACGATCTCCGCGTAGGCCCGCGCGTCGTCCTGGTCGGATGCGAGCACCAGCCCGGCAGCGTCTGCAACACCGTGATCGCGGAGGTGGGTGATTCGTTCGTCCATCGCGGCGATGACATGCGGCACCCAGCGCCCGCGCGAGTTGAGCGCGGTCTTCCACGCGGCGGCCTCGGTGCGTTTGGTCGCCGTCTCGCTGAGCGACGCCGCGATCACCTCACCCGCGCTGTTGCGCCACCGGGACACGCCGGTGTAGGCCGCGAACACCACCGGCCGCACCACGGCGTCGGCGAGCGCGTGGCGGTATCCGTAGGTGTAGTCGGCGGTGCTCGCGAGCCCGCCGTCGCCGTCGTCGTCGTAGCGGACGAAGGGAATCCGCTCGTCGGGTCGGGTGCGGAACGGCGTACCGGTCAGTGCCAGGCGCCGTCGGGCCGGCGTGAACGCCTCGGCAACCGCGTCCCCCCACGACAGGCCGTCGCCGGCGTGGTGGATCTCGTCGAGGATCACCAGGCTGCGCCTGGCGTCGGTGCGGGCGCGGTGGAGCATCGGCGCGCCCGCGACCTGCGCATAGGTGGTCACATAGCCGCGCAGGTCCGCGCGAACAGGTCCGACCGCGTTGGTCAGGGTCGGGTCGAGATCGATGCCGACCTGGGCTGCCGCATCGGCCCACTGGGTGCGCAGGTGATCGGTCGGGCACACGACCACGATGCGGTCGACGACACGCCGGGCCAGCAACGTCTGCGCGACCGCGAGCGCGAACGTCGTCTTGCCGGAGCCCGGTGTGGCGGTGACGAGGAAGTCGGATCCGGCGGCCCGGTGATAGGCGACCAAGGCGTGCCGCTGCCAGGCCCGTAACGGCGAGGCAGGCAGCACAAGGTCGGTCGAAGCGGCAGACATGGGAGGAGCGCCGAGCCTAACCCGCCAATCGCGGGTTGCGGCCCTTCTATGGGCCGCATCCCGCAATTGGTCAGGAGACGCGCTTGTAGGCGCGGACGGCGAGGGGCATGAACACCGCGACGATGGCGGCGATCCAGACGATCGACAGCCAGAGGTTGTCACCCATCGGCGTCACGCGCGTGTCACCGAGTGCGAGTGCGCGCAGCGCGTTGATCACGTGCGTGACCGGCTGGTTGACGGCGAAGGCCTGCAGCCAGCCCGGCATCGACTGCACCGGGACGAACGCCGAGGACACGAAGGTCAGGGGGAAGAGCCAGATCAGCCCGAAGGCCTGCACCGCCTCCTCCTGCCGCAATGCCAAGCCGATGAACATCGACACGCAGCACAGCGCGAGGCCGAACGCCTCGGCGAGAGCGATCATGCCAAGGGCTGCACCCACGCCGCCGGAGAAGCGAAAGCCCACCGCGTAGCCCACCGCGATGATCACCAGCAGCGTGACGAGCATCCGGAAGCCGTCCGCCGCGAGCCGGCCGAGCAGCACCGCCGACCGGGCGATGGGCATCACGCGCAGCCGGTCGATGACACCCTTCTGCGCCTCGATCGCCAGCGAGATCGCGGTCGCCATCGTCGCGAAGGCCGCGGTCTGCCCGATGACGCCGGGCAGCAGGTAGTTGACATAGCCGCCCGGGATCGCGACCGGGATCGCGCCACCGAAAACGAAGCGGAAGAGCAGCGTGAAGATCGTCGGCTGCACGATGGTGAAGACGAGGTACGCCGGCACCCGGCGCCACACCGTCAGATTGCGCCAGGTGAGCACCCAGGCGTCGTTGACGGCCCAGCGCAACGACTGCTCGGTCATGCCGTCACCTCGTCCGCTACCGCCGCCGCGGCATGACCCGTGAGCGCAAGGAAGACGTCGTCCAGAGACGGCCGGCGCAGCGACAGACCGGCGGACTCGACGCCGGCAGCATCGAGACGACGAACGGTCTCCACCAGCGCCTCGGAGCCGCGCGAGCCGACACGGATGGCGACCTGGCCACGGTGGCGGTCGAGCACCGGATCGCCCTCCCCCAGCGTGTCAATCGCCGCGATGGCGTCGTCGATCCGGGACCGGTCCGGCACGGTGAACTCGACGACGTCGCCGCCGATCCGACCCTTGAGCTCCTCGGCCGTGCCCTCGGCGATCACCTGACCGTGGTCGATGACGATGATGTCGTCGGCGAGCTCGTCGGCTTCGTCCAAATACTGCGTCGTGAGCAGCAGGGTGGTGCCACCGGCAACGAGGGTGCGAATGACATCCCACATCGCCAGCCGGCTGCGCGGGTCGAGCCCGGTGGTCGGCTCGTCGAGGAACAACACCGCAGGATGCGCGACCAGGCTGGCGGCAAGGTCGAGGCGCCGCAGCATGCCGCCCGAGTAGGTCTTGGCAGCGCGGTCGGCGGCGTCCTCGAGATCGAACTGCGCCAGCAGGTCGCCCGCCCGGGCCCGGGCTTGCGTCCGGGTCAGATGATGCAGCCGGCCGACCATCTCCAAGTTCTCGTGACCCGTGAGCTCGTCGACGATTGCGGTCGACTGCCCGGCCAGACCGATGACGTTGCGCACGGCCGCTGCTTCCCGGACGACGTCATGGTCCTCGACGAACGCCCGGCCGGCGTCGGGTTGGAGCAACGTCGTGAGGATGCGGACCGCCGTCGTCTTGCCCGCACCGTTGGGACCGAGTACGCCGAGCACGGTGCCCCGCTGCACCGCGAAGTCGATGCCGCGCAACGCCTCGACCTTGCCGAAGGACTTGCGCAGCCCTTCGACGACGATCGCCTTGTCGCCGGCATTGGTGGGGGCGGTCACCGCACGACACTAACGAAAAGCCCGGGCCGACGGCCCGGGCTTTTCGCGCGTAGGTGAATCGTCAGGCGTGCGTGATCTCGCAGCCACCCTTGTTGGCGTTGAAGTCGTTGCCCCAGGTGGACTGGACGGCGAACGACCCGGTCGACAGCGCGAGGTTGGCCGACGCGCCCTGCCCGGAGGAGATCCAGGCGCACTTGTCGCCATTCTCCTGGCCCTGCAGATCGGTCCAGCCACCGGCCGGGAACTGGTCGGTGATGGTCTCGGCGTACTCGTGACCGAAGACGATCGTCACGCCGTCAAGCGTGCCCGCTGCACCCGCGTTGACGAAGTTCTGGCCGCAGCTCGAGCCCATGTCGGGGATGTAGGGGTCGTTCGAGTAGGCGATGTCGCCGTTGGCCGAGCTGGTGAAGTCGTGCCATGCGCACCACGTGCTCGACGTCGTGTTGTAGCCGTCCGGGTGGGTGCCCGTCGGTGACAGGACGATGTACTGCGCGTTGCGGTTGGCGGCGCTGGTCGTGTTGCCGAAGTGTCCGGCAGCGTTGACGGCCTCCTGGGCTATCTGCGCCGCGGTCGCCTGGCTCGGCGCCGGTGCAGCGTTGTCGACCCAGACACCGGCAAGCGCGCCGCCGGTCGGGTAGCCCACATGCGGGGCGCTTGCCGGGCACGTCTTGGCGCCGGAAGCCACGCCCTCGCAGTACTGCTTCATGACCCGGGACCAACCCTCGTTGTTGGTGCCGAGGCCCTTGAAGAACGCCTGCACCCGAGGCGCGGTTCCCTGCGGGTCGCCCGTCAGCGTGGTGTTGCCGTTGGCGTCCGTGCCGGCGGTGCCCCACTGGGCGCCCCAGAACACGGCGTAGACCTTCGGGGCGCCGGTAGTGACGCCGACTCCGTTGACACCGCCGCCGTAGGTGAGCTGGAAGTTCAAGCCGGGCAGGCCCAGGCCGAGCGCCTTGTTGTAGTCGCCGGCGAGCTTGTGCTCCAGCGTCGGCACGAGACCGTGCCGGTAGGAGTGCGTGGCGGCCTGGACCGTCTGAGCCGGCGACGACGCCAGCGCGAGGGCCGGGAGCGCGACACCGACCAGACTGACGGACGCGGCGGCGAGCGCGACGCGCCCTCGGCGGCTGATGGGAGCCCTGCCTGCGGTTCGTGGCATGCGACCTCGATCTCCTTCTGTGCGTCTCCGGAGGCGAACGCCTCCCGAAGGACAACGGGGCTCGCAGCCACATCTCGCGGGCTCGGACGGACTATTTGTCCGTATTCCTACCGATCATCTCCGCTGCCGTCCCCCGCAAGGAGGCGTCGAGAACCTGGACCGTGTGGGCCATCCGCATCGGCTGGCCGGCCCGCTCGAGCGCGGCCTGCACCTGCATGAGGCAGCCCGGGTTGGCCGTGACAAGGACCTCCGCGCCGGTGCGCGCGACGTTGGCTGCCTTGCGGTCGCCGAGCTCGGCCGCGGTGGCCGGCTGGAGGAGGTTGTAGACGCCTGCCGAGCCGCAGCAGATGTCCGGCTCCAAGATCTCGCGCACCTGCAGGTCCGGGATGCCGGCGAGCAGGGCCCGGGGCTGGGCGCGGATGCCCTGGGCATGGGCCAGGTGGCAGGCATCGTGGTAGGCCACGGTCACCGGCAACGGATGCCGTGCCGCCACCGGGCCGAGCTCGACCAGCAGCTCGCTGACGTCCCGGACACGTCGCGACAGGGCCTCGGCCCGGCGCTGCCAGGCCGGAACGTCGCGCAGCAGCCAGCCATAGTCCTTCATCGACGATCCGCAACCGGCGGCGTTCACCACGATCGCGTCGACCTGCAGCGCCTCGAACGTCGCGATCAGTCGCTTGGCCAACGCGACCGCCTGCGCCTCACGACCCATGTGCAACGACAGCGCTCCGCAGCACCCTTGGACGCGCGGAGCCAGCACGTCGCACCCTTCGGCGGCGAGCACGCGCGCCGTGGCCGCGTTCACCTCGCTGAAGAACTCGCGCTGCACGCAACCGAGCAACAACGCCACCCGAGCCCGGCGCGAGCCGACGGCGACGGTCAGCTCCGGGACCGGCTCGACCGGCCCGAGTGGTGGGAGCAGCTGCTCCATCGCGGCCAGGGTCGGCGGAAGGTGCAGGCGACGGAACAGTCGTTGCCCGCCGACCCGCTGGTAGGCGCGCAGCGCTGGCCGCAGCGCGCGCAGCCGCCGGGGGT
>JAVEEH010000043.1 GCA_030840545.1 Frankiaceae bacterium
GCGAAGCGGCGCAGCTCCTCGAAGTCGACCGTTGCGCCAGGAACCGGCACGACGAAAGCCTTCACCTCCTCCTCCGACAGGTCGGACGGGACGCCGACGACTGCGGCCTCGAGCACGTCCGGATGCACCTCCAGCACCTCCTCGACCTCGACCGGTGACAGGTTCTCGCCACGGCGACGCAGCACTTCCTTCAGCCGCGCGATGAACGTGAACGTGCCATCCGCGTTGGCGGTGACCAGGTCGCCGGTGTGCAGCCAGCCGTCCACGATGACGCGGGCCGTCTCCTCCGGCATCTGCCAGTAGCCCGGCGTCACGGTGGGGTTGCGCAACAGCAGCTCACCCGACCCGCCGGCACCGACGTCGTCGCCCGCGGCGTCGAGGACGCGGGCGTCGTTGACATGACCGAGCGTCGGATGCTGCCGGGGCACGCCGAGGGTGCCGAACGGCCGGGTCCCGCGCGGCCAGATGAGCCCGTAGGGCGACTCGGACATCGCATAGCCGCACATGACGCGCAAGCCGAATCGACGCTCGATCTGCAGCTGCCGTTCTTCGCTGGGCGAGGGCCCGGTGTAGGCGAGACGCAGCGGGTTGTCGGCATCGTCGTCGCGCTCGGGCTGGCGCATCAGGATCTCGATCATCGCGCCGATCGCGTTGAACTGCGTCGCCCGGTGGCGGCGCGCGGAGTCGAGGAACCCGCTGCCGGAGAACCGGTCCAGCAGCACGAGTCCGGCGCCGCCGGCGAGCGATCCCATCAGCGAGTAGGCCGGCGCATTGAGGTGGAACAGCGGCAGTGACGTCATCAGGACGTCGTCGCGAGTGAGCTCCAGCCACCACGGAAAGCCTTCACCGGCCATCGCATATGCGCGGTGCGACTGCATCACCAGCTTGGACCGACCCGTCGTGCCCGAGGTCGGGATCAGCACCGCGATGTCCGCCGGCCCGATGTCGTTGCCGAACCCTGGCTCGATCGCGCGCGGGATCGGTCGGGTCCAGTCGCCGACGAGGTCATCGACATCGAGGAGCGGCACCTCGACGCCGGCCGCATCGACCAGCCCGGCGAGCCCGCGGTCGGTGACGAGGGCGCGCGGGCGGGTCTGGTCGACGAGACCGCGCAGCTCGGCCGGGGCACTGGCGGGGTTGGTCGTCACGGCAACGGCACCGAGCGCCGCCAGCGCCAGCCAGGTCAGCGCATAAGGCGGCGTCGTACGGGCCGTGACGACCACGAGGTCACCCCGGCCGACGCCGGCCGCGCGCAGGCGGTCACCGATCGTCGCCACCGCAGCGAGTGCACCGGCGAAGGACACCGACCCGTCGTCCGTCCGCAACCAGACTCGGTCGGCCTCGCGGTCGGCAGCGGCGACGAGGATCTCGGGAATCGTCTGGAAGGCCACCGGGCGACACGCTATCGCCGCTGGTGAGCGCGATTCTTGACAACTAAGTTGATGAAGTTGCTATGGTTTCTCAGATCCGCTTCATGATCGGCCGGGAAGATGACCGGCACGAGGAGGCAGCCCCGTGACCGTGACCATCGAGTATCCGCCCGCTCCGCCCGCCCCGGCCAAGACTGCAGCGCCCCCGGTCCCGGGTCGCAGCTTTCGGCGGCTTGACGCCCGCGCCGCCGCGGCAGCGCAGGCCCAAGGCGCCCTGGTCATCGACATCCGCCCAGCCACTGCCCGCCGCGCCCAGGGGGAGATCCCCGGGGCGCTGGTCGTGGCCGGACCGCTGCGCGAGTGGCGCATCGCCCCGGACACTCCAGAGCGGATCGCGGACGCCGGCGACCAGCTCGTCGTGATCGTCGTGGGAGACACGACCCACTCGTCGATCCTCGCCGCATCCGCCCTGCACGGGCTCGGTGTGGCCGGGGCGACCGACGTGATCGGCGGCTTCCCGGCCTGGCGCGGCTATGGGCTGCCGGTGAGCGACGGGTTCACGCTCGCCGGCCGCTACGTCGACGACCTGCCGGTCAGGACTCGTTGAGCCGCTCGAGGAAGGCTGCCCGGTCTTCCGCGGCGTGGTCACGGTCGGACCCGGCCTGCACGCGATCGAGCGCCGCCTGACCACGGTCGGTCGCCGTGGTCGGATCGCTGCCGTCGTCCCGGGCTGCGGCCTCGACGTCGCGGGCTTCAGCCGCCCGGTCACGACGCTCGGCGGCGGCATCGCGGGCGTCGGCCCGGCCGATGAGCGCGCGCACGCCTTCGTCCGGCGCGGGCTCGGTGCCCACCAGCTCGTCGGGCAGCGGGTCTCGCTGGGCGGCCCGCAGAACTCCTCCGTCGCTGGCCACCGCGGCTGGGTCCTCGATCGTGGTCATGTCCTCGCTCCACCGAGAAGAGATCCGATCAACCCGGCAGGCCCCACTGGCCCCCGGGACGTCCGGTCGGTGATTCCCGCACCGACCGGCCACCAAAACCCGCCAGAGCTCACAACGATCATGACGTTCGCCGCAACTTTTCGGCCTCGAAGGCGGGCCAATCTGCGGCAAACGTCATGATCGTTGCGGGTCAGGGAGGGGTGAGGCCGCCGACCGGGAGCTGGCTGACCGGGTCGCCGGCGGCGGCCTGCCCGGTGTCGACCGCGTCGTAGCCGGCGCAGCCGGCCGGGTCGGTGACCGTCCAGTCCGAGCCCACCAGGAGATGTGCCAGCGCGATGTCGGCGCACATCACGTGGTCACCGATCGTCGGCGACACGTTGAACAGGATGTTGTCGTTGACGGCCGCCTCCCCCGCGATGACCGGGACATAGCTGAGCGGCGCGATCAGATAGCCGAGCTGGTCGTTGGCGAGTCCGAGCTGGATGACCATGCCCGGCCCGTCGACCGCGTCGGCCACCCCTTGCCGGATGGCCGGGAAGCCTTCGCCGGGGGTGGCGTTGAACAGCAGCGACCCGACGCGCACATCGGCGACGACGGTGCGCACGGTCTGCGCGACCATCCAGGGACTCTCGTGCGATCGCATCAGCGGCGTGCCGGCCCGACTGCCCGCGATGAACAACGCGTTGACGAACGGCCCCATCACGGCTTCCCGGATGTAGCCCTGCGCGGCCCGCACCGGCCCGGTGACGAGCTTCGCGTGGTCGAGGGCGTCATGCACGTGCGCCGTGTAGTTCGCGACGATGGCGGCGTAGCGGTCGTTGCTGCCGTAGCCGGGCTCGCTCTTGTCCGTGAACGAACACGTCGGGCGGCACGGTTGGGTCCCGCCGTTGGCGCCCTCCATGCCGATGCCCACGCCGCCGTAGGTCGCCGCCAGGTGGTCGCCGATGATCTGCGGCCAGTCGCCGTCGACGGCCGAGCCCATGTTGGTCGTCGAGTGCGCCGCATAGACGACGAGCGTGACGACGGGCTGTCCGGCCGGCGTGCTCGCCTGGACGACGCGCATCATGCCGTCCTTGCCCGGCGTGGCGCAGGCATCCGGCCCGGTGTAGGTCGGCGTCTTGTCCTGGTTGAGCGCCTCGGAGCAGGCCTGGTTGTAGACGAGGCTCGACGCGTCGGACTGCCCGGCGCGGACGTCGGCGAAGGTGCGACCGGCGTAAGCCGCCTTGATCGCAGCGACCGTCTGTTCCTTGACGAGCTGGAGGTACTTGACCGGTACGCCGCCCCACGCGCCGATGGTGTCCGGCCCGTGATGGGTGTGGTCGCTCGCGATCACGATGTGGTCGACCGGCAACCCCGGCG
>JAVEEH010000062.1 GCA_030840545.1 Frankiaceae bacterium
GGTTCGGGACGGGCCGTGGACGCCATGCGGCTGCCAGAGCGAACGCGGATCGGGACGGGCTGGGCCACCGTCGACGTGGAACGCGTAGTCGGTGCCGTGACTCGGTGATCCGTCGTAGGCGGCCCACCATCCGGCCGGCGTCGTGGGCGCCATCTCGAGGCGCGCGTCACCGACGGCGACCTCGACGCGCTCGGCGTCGGGTGCCCACACGCGGTACGTCGCCACGGTGACCCTCTACCCCTCGTCGCGAACCAGCAAAGCGACCGGCAACTCTGTCAGCAGCTCGGCGAGGTCGATCGTGCCAGGCCGCCCGGTGAGCAGGTCGCGCCAGTCGCCTTCGAGCGTGGCCGTGAGACTTGTGTCACCCCAACCACCACAGCGAGACAGGCCCATCGGGAGCCGGGTGGCAACGGCCATGATCTCGGCTCCGGAGGGAGCGGTCCGGCGGTAGGCGATGACGTGGTCTGCCGCGGGGCCGGTGGCGTCGAGCGGGACGTAGCCACCGGCGAAGACCGTCGGCCGGGCCCGGCGCAGCCGCAGCACCGGGGCGGTCACCCGCAGCTTGGTCTCGGTCGCGGTGACGTCACCGCGGTCGAACCGGTCGAGTGCCGCGCCTCGCTCGGTGTAGTCGACGGGCCGTCGGTTGTCCGGGTCGACGAGGGAGCGGTCGGTCAGCTCCTGGCCCTGATAGACGTCGGGCACGCCGGGCATCGTGAGCTGAAGCAGCTTCTGGGACAGGCTGTTGACCTCCCCGGCAGCCCGCAGGTGCTGCTCGACCCAGCTCTCCACGTCGAGCAGCAGGGCGTCGTCGCCGAAGACGTGCTCGACGTAGTGCGACAGCGCCGCGTCGTAACGCTCGTCGGGTGCGGTCCAGGACGTGTGCTGCTTGGCCTCTCGGCTCGCTTTGGCCAGGTAGGCCTGCATGCGGTCGACGGTCAGCGGCCACGCGCCGACGAGCGTCTGCCAGAACAGGTAGTCGATGTTCGCGTCCGGTGGGCCGTGCCGAGATGCGCGGGAGCGCCAGCGATCGACCGCGGTCGCCCACTCGCCCGGGATCTCGGCGAGGACGAGGATCCGCGCGCGCACGTCCTCGGAACGCTTGGTGTCGTGGGTCGACAGCGTCGTCATCGCCGCTGGCCAGTTGCGCGCCAACCTCGTGCAGTGCTCGTGCCACTGCGCCACGGAACCGCCGAACGTGCCCGGGTCGCCGCCGACCTCGTTGAGTGCGACGAGGCGGTGGTAGCGGTAGAACGCGGTGTCCTCGACACCCTTGGCCATGACCGGGCCGGTCGTCTGCTCAAACCGTACGACGAACGCTTCGGCCGCAGCTTCGGCACTGCGTCGACGCAGCAGTCGCGATACCCAACGAATCTCCGCCGCTGCGGCGGGCAGGCGCGCGGTCGCTCGTGCCTCGGCCGCGTCGATGCGCCGCTCGGACGCCTCGTCGCCGGCGTATGCGCGGTAGACGTCGAAGGCGATGAGGAGCTCGACGACGGCGACCCGCAGCCCGTCGGGGGTGACAGGCGGCCTGTCGGCGTCGGCGACCGCCTCGAGCTGGCGGACGAGCCGCGCGACTTCGGCGCCGAAGAGCTCACCGACGACTTGGCGCTTGGCCGCAGCGACCACCTCGTGGAAGTCGCCGGGCATGCCGGTCACCGCTGTGTAGCGGTCGGTGAGCGGCTGTTCGCCGGCCGCGTCGACAAGCGCGTGTGTGATGGCGGCGACGGCGTCATATCCCGTCGTCCCGGAGCAGCGCCACGAGGCGGGAAGCTGTTCGTCGGTCTCGAGGATCTTCTCGACGACGGTCCACATCGAGCCGGACAGGTCGGCCAGCCGGGTGAGATACCCCGACGGGTCGGCCAGTCCGTCCGGATGATCGATCCGCAGCCCGTCGATCTGACCCGCCTCGACCAGTCCCTGCACACGCCGGTGTGCTGCGGCAAAGACATCCGGCTGCTCGACCCGGACGCCGATGAGGCTGGTCACGTCGAAGAAGCGGCGGTAGTTCAGCTCGGTCGACGCGAGCTCCCACTCGGCCAGCCGGTAGTGCTGGCTGGCAAGCAACGACGCCGGGTGGTCGGCGAGCGACTCGGTGCCAGGAGCGAGCGGGAAGCGGTGATCGAAGTAGCGGACCACCCCGGCATCCCTGTCCACGGTCAGTTCACCGGCCTGGAGGCAGGCGTCCAATGGCTGCCCGAGCACTGGCATCAACACCCGGCCGCGTCCGTCGGCTCCGAGGTGCTGCGACCAGTCGATGTCGAACCAGTCGGCGTAGGTCGACGCCTGGCCGAGTCGCAGCACGTCCCACAGTGGCCGGTTGAGCTCCTCGGGCACCGGCACGGCCATGTGGTTGGGCACCACGTCGACCACGATCCCGAGCCCGTGCGCCCGGCAGGCGACGACCAGCTCGGCCCAGCCGGCGTCACCCCCCAGCTCGGTCGACAGCCGGCTGTGGTCCACGACGTCGTAGCCGTGCGGTGACCCGGCGACGGCTTGCAGCACGGGGGAGCAGTACAGGTGCGACACACCCAGCCGGGCGAGGTAGGGCACGACCGCAGCCGCGTCCCGGAAGCCGAACTCACGACGCAGCTGAAGACGGTAGGTGCCAGTGGGGGGAGGCAACGGTCAGAACGCCTGCCGGAGCACGAGGACGGATCGCGCCTGCACCTCGATGGCCTCGCCCGTCTTCACTGATCGCTCGTCCGCGTCATCAACCATTGGTGCATGCGTGTCGATCACGACGTGCCAGCGGTCGGCGGCGCCTAAGTCGGGCACGGTGAAGCTGATCGACTCGTGGTGACCGTTGAAGAGCAGGAAGAACGAGGAGTCCGTCACCCGCTCGCCGCGCGCGTCCGGCTCGCGGATGCCCTCGCCGTTGAGAAACACCGACACCGACTTGGCGAAGCCCGAGTCCCAGTCGTCGTCGGACATCTGCTCGCCGCTCGGCGTGAACCAGCCGATGTCCTCCAGCGGCGTTCCCTTCACCGGATGGCCGCGGAAGAAGCGCCGCCGGCGGAACACCGGATGCTCACTGCGCAGCTTCGTCAGCCGGCTGACGAAGCTGGTGAGGAACTCGTAGTCGCGGGCGCGGTCCCAGTCGACCCACGCGAGCTCGTTGTCCTGGGCGTAGACGTTGTTGTTGCCGCGTTGGGTCCGGCCGATCTCGTCGCCGTGCAGCATCATCGGGACACCCTGCGACAGGAACAGCGTCGTCAGGAAGTTTCGCTTCTGCTGCTCGCGCAGCGCGATGACGTCGAGGTCGTCGGTCTCGCCCTCGACACCGCAGTTCCAGGAGCGGTTGTGGCTCTCGCCGTCGTTGTTGTCCTCGCCGTTGTCCTCGTTGTGCTTCTCGTTGTAGGAGACCAGGTCGTGCAGCGTGAAGCCGTCGTGGGCCGTGACGAAGTTGATCGACGCGAACGGCCGGCGACCGTCTTGCTCGTAGAGGTCCGCCGACCCGGTGAGCCGTGATGCGAACTCCGCCAGCGTCGCTTGTTCGCCGCGCCAGTAGTCCCGCACCGTGTCGCGGTACTTCCCGTTCCACTCGGTCCACAACGGCGGGAAGCCACCGACGTTGTAGCCGCCCTCGCCGACGTCCCAAGGCTCGGCGATGAGCTTCACCTGGCTGACGATCGGGTCCTGCTGCACCAGGTCGAAGAACGCCGACAGCCGGTCGACCTCGTGGAACTGACGTGCCAGTGTGGACGCGAGGTCGAAGCGGAAACCGTCGACGTGCATGTCCAGCACCCAGTAGCGCAGCGAGTCCATGATGAGCTGCAAGACGTGCGGGTGACGCATCAGCAGCGTGTTGCCGGTGCCAGTCGTGTCGTAGTAGTGCTCAGGGTCACCGTCGACCAGCCGGTAGTACGACGGGTTGTCGATGCCACGGAACGACAACGTCGGGCCCATGTGGTTGCCCTCGGCGGTGTGGTTGTAGACCACGTCGAGGATGACCTCCAGCCCGGCTTCGTGCAGGGCCTTGACCATCGCCTTGAACTCCTGGACCTGCTGGCCGCGCTGACCCGCAGCCGCATAGTCGTTGTGCGGAGCGAAGAAGCCGATGGTGTTGTAGCCCCAGTAGTTGCGCATGCCCCGGTCGGCAAGATGGCTGTCGTGGACGAACTGGTGCACTGGCATCAGCTCGATCGCGGTCACGCCGATCCGCTGGTAGTGCTCGATCATGATCGGGTGCGCGAGCGCGGCATAGGTGCCGCGGATGTCGGCCGGGATGCCGGGGTGGGTCTGGGTGAGCCCCCTGACGTGGGCCTCATAGATCACGGTCTCGTTGTAGGGCGTCCGCGGATGGCGGTCGTTGTCCCAGTTGAAGAACGGGCTGATCACCACTGACCGTGGCATGTGCGGCGCGGAGTCGGAGTCGTTGATCTTGTCCGGGGCGTCGAAGCGGTAGGAGAAGCAGGACGGGTCCCAGTCGACGTCGCCCTCGATGGCCTTCGCGTAGGGGTCCAGCAGCAGCTTGGCCGGGTTGCACCGCTGCCCGCGCGCCGGGTCGTAGGGCCCGTGCACGCGGTAGCCGTAGCGCTGCCCCTGACCGACGTTGGGCAGGTAGCCGTGCCACACGAGCGCGTCGCGCTCCGGCATCCACAGCCGGGTCTCGGCGCCGTCGTCGTCGAAGAGGCACAGCTCGACGGCCTGGGCCAGCTCACTGAACAGCGCGAAGTTGGTGCCGCTTCCGTCGTACGTCGCGCCCAGCGGGTAAGGGGTGCCGGGCCAAATCTTCATCGAGCGCAGGCTACCCGTACGGTGGTTTCGTGCCTGTGCGTCCGCTCCTCGTCGCTGCAGCGGCGAGCCTTGCGCTGACCGGCTGCGCGGGGTCCAGCGCTGCGTTGCGCTCGCCCGGGGCGAACGCTGCGGCCGCGCCGGCCAATCACCCGTGCGGCCGCACGGCGCAGGCGAGCTATCGGCATGTCGTGTGGATATGGATGGAGAACCGCAGCTATTCCTCGGTGCTCGGCAACAGCGGCCAAGCCCCCGGGCTGGCTGCCTATGCCAAGCAGTGCGGGGTCGCGACGAACTACCACGCCGTCGCGCATCCGTCGTTGCCCAACTACGTCGCGGCCGTGGCGGGCGGCACTCACGGCATCACCAGTGACTGTGACCCGGGCACGTGTCCCGTGCGGCACAACTCGCTGTTCGCACAGGTCACCCGAGCCGGCGGGGAGTGGCGGAGCTATGCCGAGAGCATGTCGACACCCTGCGACCACCGCTCTTACGGGCGCTACGCCGCGCGCCACAACCCGGCCGTCTACTTCCCGCCGATCGCCCGGCAGTGCGGCAGCCATGACGTCGCACTAGGCGGCGCCAACGGCCCGTTCGCCCATCAGCTGGCGAGCAACCAGCTACCGGGGTTCACGTTCGTGACGCCCAACCTGTGCGACGACGGACACGACTGCTCGACGCGCATCGCCGACAACTGGTTGAGCGGGTGGCTCGGGCGAATCGTCGCCAGCCCGGCTTATCGGGCTGGTCGCACGGTCGTCTTCGTCACCTGGGACGAAGGGGACGGCTCGGCCAACCGGGTCGCCACGGTCGTGATCGGGCCCAGCGTCGCGCCCGGGACCCGCGTCGGCCAGCGGTTCTCGCACTACTCGCTGTTGCGCACCACCGAGGAAATCCTCGGCCTGCCTAAGCTCGGTCATGCTGCGACCGCATCCAGCATGCGCTCGTCGTTCGGTCTCTGACCTCGTCGGGGTGGGACACTGCGGCCATGTCCGGCCGCCACCGCAAGCCCGCCGCACGCCGCGGCAACGGGCGGCATCGCCGGGCGCCGGCATCCGCCCGGTGGATCGCGCCGGCGCTCGTCTCGGTGCTCGTGCTTGGCGCCGGCGGGATCACGGCCTACGCCGCTCTGACCGCTCGGACCGGCGATGGTTCGCCGCGGCCGGCAGCGACCCCAGCCAGCCCCACCGCTCCGGGACCGGTGCCGACATCGCCGGCTCCGACGGCGCAGCGCCCTCGGCCGAGCCCGGCAACGCATCCCGCGCCGGCATTGGCGTTGGCGGTCACCGGCCGGGTCAGCTGGATCGAGGTCACCCGCAGCAACGGTCAGGTCCTCTTCAGCGGCCTGCTTCGGCACGGCCGGCACCTGGCTTACGCCACCGGGGGACTGCGGCTCGTCATCGGCGACGCCGGTGCGGTGCGGCTGGTGCGACACGGGCGAGTGACGGCACCAGCCGGCCGGCCCGGGCAAGTCATCCGGACCTTCGTGCGTTGACCCGGTCAGCCGGCGGGATGCCGCCGCCGGCGCAAGGCCGCAGCGGCGAACAGCAGCCCGAGCCCGGCCAGTGGCAGGCTGGAGCTCAGACCGCTGTTGGCCAGGCCACCGGACCCGCCGGAGCCCCGGGAGGTACCGGTGCCGCCACTGCCGTTGCCACTGCCACCGCTGCCCGACCCGCCGGAACCGGATGAGCCGGCGTGGCCGATCACGGCGACGTAGGTGTACTGGTGCTGGTGACCGTTGCCGCTGGTGAAGCTGCAGTTGCACTTCTCGCCGGCGTGCTTGGCCAGCGCTTCGTTGTGGACGAGGTAGGTGGTGCCGTTGGACGCAGTGGCCAGCTGGTTGTAGTCGCCGAGGAAGGCGCCACCGCGGGAGAAGGCCGCGTAGCCGACATCAGTGCTGACTGTGTTGACCTTGAGCGGATGCGACCAGGTGGCGCCCTGGTCGGTCGACTCCTGGTAGTAGGTCGAGATGTGCGGTGACAGCCCGGTTGCGGATCGGCCGGTCGGGGAGCCCTTCTTCTCGAGCCGTTGCCGATAGCCGATGTGCACGCCGCCGTGGCTGTCGACGTCGACCATCGCGTTCCAATGGTTCACGTGGTTGCCGGTAGGGCCGGGGTCGACCCGCTTGGGAGAGCTCCACGTCACCCCGTTGGTCGACGTCGAGAACACGATGTCGTTCAAGCCGTCGGTGCGGAAGCGGCCGTCTTCCCAGGCCACGTAGACCTGTCCGGTCTTCGCGTTGATGGCCGCCGCCGGCAGCGTGCCGGCGCGTTGCTCGACGACGTTGCGGTTGTTGTTCGCGGCGATCCCCACTGCCGCCTGGGCGAACGGCAACGGTGCCGGCCAGACGACGGCTCCGGCTCCGGGCGCCTCGGCGTACATCAGTTGCGACCCGGGTGCGGCGAACTCCGGCTGGTCGGTGGGCGAGCTCGGGATCGAGGGAGTGCCGACGAAGTCGCTCTCGAAGACGACACCGAGGCTGCCGTCCGGCATCACCAGTGGGATCGACCCGATGCCGGCGGTGACGTCAAAGGGATAGAAGGTGCCGTTGTTGATGCTCGCCCAGTTGGCGAGCTTGTCGCAGTTCTTGTCGCAATAGGTGTAGACCATCGGTGCGATGCGGTCCCACACGACATAGACGCGACCGGTCGTATGCCCGACCCCGACGCCGTTGTCGGCGACAAGCCAGTTCTTGTCGTTGAGCCCGGCGAGCCCGTCCTGCTCGAGCACGATCGCCTTGGACCAGGTGCGGCCGCCGTCCTTGGAGACGTTGATGGCCATGCCGCTCTGGCTGGTGTCGCCGCCCGGCCCAGTGCCGTCGTTGAAGACCAGGCTGTTGGCATAGACGAGGTAGTGCCCCTTGTGCGCCGGGTCCGCGCCGAAGGTCACGACCGCGTCCGACGCGCGGTCGAACGGGCCACCGGTCACGCGGGTGAGGCCCGGCAGGAAGCCGTGCCGCCAGGTCTTGCCCCCGTCGAGTGTCGCCGTGTAGCCGTTGCCTGCATCGCCGCCGGCGTCGACACGGTCCTCCTGGAACACCGCGACCGCGTTCAGCGGGTCGGCGGGGTTGACGGCGATCGAGGGCTCGATCTGGGTGTCGGGTTGCGGGTGGGACGCGTCGACGGGGAACGTGACCTTCTTCAGCGGGATGTCGTCTTGCGACGCCTTGACGTCACGCAGCAGCACCGGGCCCTTGGCCGCGGTGGCTGCCGAGGCGGGGGACAGCATGAGCCCGGCGAGCACGAACAGCCCCGTTGCGATCGCAGCTGCGGGCTTGCCCCGCAGCAACGCCGAGCCCCGCAACGCCGATCCCAGCATCTGGCCACCCCTCGTCGCGTCCGGCCGGCCCGGGCGGCGTCCGCCAGTCCATCCTGGACCGGACATATCGGTCAACGGGGGTCGACCGGTCAGCCGCTCGTGGTCAGCGCGGACGCGTTGGTCTCGCCGTAGAGGTCGCGCACCCCACCGGCCGGCACCTGGACGCTCTGCCCGGCCGGGGCCGAGGCGACCCAGCGACCGCTGCTGGCGTCGTAGGTCGCTGCGACGGTGCGGGTGTTGCCGCTTTGCCCGTTGCTGATCTCGACGACGGCGGACGCGACCTGACCGCTGGTGGCCCATGGCCGGAACGAACACGTCATGCACAACGGGCCGTGGCCGGGGAGGCCGCCCTGGTCGTCGGCATAGAAGGCGATGCCCGCCCGATGCGCAGCTGACGGCAGCCGCGGATAGACGATCGGGTCGACGACGAACGAGACCTGCGTGCCGTCGTGGCGGAGATCGCGCACGGTGATGCCGGTCCAGGGCGAGACCGTGAAGGGCTGCGAATCGAGGTGGTAGGCAACCGGCTTGCCGCCCTGGTGGATCTGTCCGTCGACGACGAAGCGGTAGGTGCCGTCCGGCACCTGGCCCCCCGGGACGTCCGCACGCGGGTAGGAGTCGAAGGCCTCGAACGACGCACGCCAGGTCCACTGCTGACCGCCGGAGCGGTAGGTCGGCAGGCCGGACACCATGTCGACCGGCTTGTCGAGGAAGACCTGCACCTCGCCGCTCTGGTCGGCGTAGGCCTGCCAGCTGCCCCCGACGAGCCGTTGCACCTGCACGGTCGGGTTGTCGGTCCAGTTGTCGCCGCCGACCCAGCGGAACTGCGTGGCGTCGAAGCGGGACACGTTCCACGGCTGCGCGATCGGCTTGGCGGGGCCGACGCTGTCGGGGATCTGGGCGGCCCACGAGTCGTAGTAGAACGACGATATCTGGCCGAGGGTCGCGGCCTCGGCGACCTGTCGCACCTCGTCAGCCGCCGCGATCGGGTCGGTGGGCTGCGCGATGACGGGCGTGCCGCACAGCAGGTTCGCCGCCATGCCGACGAGGTTGGTCGCCATGTAGTCGGCGGTGTGCGGGCCGTACGACGTCAGCGCCTTGCGGTAGGCATCACGCGCCATGTATTCGCGGTAGGACACGGTGTAGCCGTCGTAGTCGCCGGTGTGCCCGAGACCGACTGACAGCGCGTAGCCGGTGCAGTGCGAGTAGTCGAACCCGTCGTTGTTGGCGCCGAGCTCGGTGTGGGTGAAGTTGCCCTTGATCTGCGTCAGGTCAGTCGGCTCGCTGCCGGCCTGCGCGACGTAAGACGGGTCGTTCCACCCGGACGCGTCGTTGTGGATCTCCGCCTCCATGTGGTCGAAGGCAGCCTTGCTCACGGTCATCCGCTTGGAGCCGAACAACCAGTCCTTCGTCGGGTCCGGGCAGTCATAGGTGGCTCCGGTGCCGACCTGGTGGCACGGGACGACGTTCTGTCCCGGCCATCCTTCGTTGAGATCCGCCTGGTTGGCGTAGTCGAAGCCGAGCCAT
>JAVEEH010000082.1 GCA_030840545.1 Frankiaceae bacterium
AGCCGCATTTGCGTCTCATCGGCGACCTGATGGCCTACTGCGACGCGGAGATCCCGCGCTACAAGCCGCTGTCGGTGTCGGGCTACCACATCCGGGAGGCCGGCTCCACCGCGGCGCAGGAGCTCGCATTCACTCTCGCGGACGGGTTCGGTTACGTCGAGCTGGGGCTTTCCCGCGGCCTCGACGTCAACCGGTTCGCTCCCGGGTTGTCGTTCTTCTTCGACGCGCACATCGACTTCTTCGAGGAGATCGCGAAGTTCCGTGCCGCTCGGCGCATCTGGGCGCGCTGGCTGCGCGATGTCTACGGCGCGACCGATGAGCGCGCGCAGTGGTTGCGGTTCCACACCCAGACGGCTGGTGTGTCACTGACGGCACAGCAGCCGGACAACAACATCGTCCGCACCGCGGTCGAGGCGCTCGCAGCCGTCCTCGGCGGCACCAACTCCTTGCACACCAACGCACTCGACGAGGTGCTGGCCCTGCCGTCGGAACGCGCAGCCGAGATCGCGTTGCGCACGCAGCTCGTGCTCATGGAGGAGACCGGAGTCACCAACGTCGCCGACCCGCTCGGCGGCGCGTGGTACGTCGAGGCCCTCACCGACGAGATGGAACGGCAGGCGGAGGAGATCTTCGCGCGCATCAAGGGCATGAGCAGCGACGGCTCGATGACGAGCGGCATCCTGCGCGGCATCGAGGACGGCTGGTTCATGTCCGAGATCGCTGATGCCGCCTTCATCTACCAGCAGCAGCTCGAGAAGGGCGAGAAGAAGATCGTCGGGGTCAACGTGCACGGCTCGTCCGTCGCCGACGACCTCGAGATCATGCGGATCTCGCATGAGGTCGAGCGGGAGCAGAAGCGCGTGCTGGCCGGGCGCAAGGCAGACCGCGACGAACACCAGGTCCAGGACGCGTTGCGTCGCATGGTCGAGGCTTCGCGCACCGACGCCAACCTGGTGCCGGTGATGCTCGAGGCGGCGCGGGCGGAAGCGACCCTCGGCGAGATCTGTGACGCGCTGCGGCAGGAATGGGGCGGCTACCTCGAGCCGCCGCGGTTCTGAGCCCCAGGCCGCTCTAGGCTCGGCGGCGTGTCGGCGGACGAGGAAGAACCTGCTGCGCGGCCGGCGGCGCGGCTCGCCGCCGGGGTGCGTGGTCTCAACCGGAAGCCGGCCGCGATCGAGGCACTCCGGCGCGTGCGGCGGGCGTTGCCCGGTGACCCCGGCTTCGGCGACCCGCTGTCGGCGGCCGGACGGGACAGCGCCGGCACGATCGCCCGGATCGCCGATCGGCTCTTCGACGACCAGCCGCGGGCCACCCACGAGCTCGGTCTCGGCGCGCTGCAGGTCTGGCAGTCATTCCTCGAGCGGGCGGGCCGCGGTCACGGCGAGCAGGAGCTCACGGTGCTCTTCACCGATCTGGTGGGCTTCTCGGCCTGGGCCCTCAAGGCCGGTGACGACGATGCACTGCAGCTGCTCCGCGAGGTGGCCCGAGCCGTCGAGCCGGCCGTCCTCGACCACCGGGGTCGCGTGGTCAAGCGATTGGGTGACGGCTTGATGGCCGTCTTCCCGTCCCCGCAGCTGGGCTTCGACGCGGTCGTCGAGGCGTGGGCGCGCGTGGCCGAGCTCGAGGTCGCGGGTCACCGGCCGCAGCTGCGCGCCGGCCTGCACACCGGTCAGCCCCGGGCGATCGGCGGCGACTACCTGGGCGTGGACGTCAACGTCGCCGCCAGGCTCGCCGAGAAGGCCGGGCCCGGCGAGATCCTGGTCTCGGACGCGGCCGTGGCCGGACTCGACCCGGAGCGGGTCGTGACCCGCCGCAAGGTGTCCTTCTGGCTGTCGCGGGCGAAGGGCGTTCCGGATGACCTCGCGGTCTACGCGGCGTCCCCTCGGCCGTGAAAGTATCGAGGTCGTGAGCATGCGACCGACAGACATCCGCCTGCCCGGGGCGGTGGACCTGTCCGCGTTGCGCTCGCGACCGGCTCCGGCTGCCGGTCCGGACGCCGCTGGCGCTCCCGCCGCGTCCGGCGCGGTGATCGACGTCACCGAGGCCACGTTCCAGACCGAGGTCATGGACCGCTCGCAGCAGGTGCCCGTGCTCCTCGACTTCTGGGCGGACTGGTGCGGACCCTGCAAGCAGCTCTCGCCCGTGCTCGAGCGACTCGCGGCCGAGGCGGCCGGCGCGTGGGTGCTCGCCAAGGTCGACGTGGACGCCAACCCGCGGCTCGGGGCGGCCTTCCAGGTGCAGAGCATCCCCTCGGTCTTCGCCGTGATCGCGGGTCAGCCCGTGCCGCTGTTCCAGGGCGCCTTGCCGGAGCAGCAGATCCGCACCGTTCTCGACGAGGTGATGCGCGTCGCTGCGGCAGACGGCCTGGTCGGTGCCGCTGGGCAGCCGTCGGCGGAGGCGGCGCCGGCCGTCGACCCCGCCTTCGAGGCGGCCCAGCAAGCCCTCGACCGGGGCGACCTCGACGCCGCCCTCGCGGCCTATCGGCAGATCCTGGCCACCGATCCCTCGGACCCGGTCGCGAAGTCCGCGGTCGCCCGGTGCGAGCTCTTGTTGCGCACCCGCGGCCTCGACGAGCCGGCCGTCAGAAGCGCCGCGGCCGAGCGCCCGGACGACGTCGACGCGCAGGTCGCGCTCGCCGACCTCGACCTGATCGTCGGGCGCGTCGATGAAGCGATCGACGCGCTCGTCGACGTCGTACGACGGACCGACGGAGACGACCGCGACCGGGCGCGGCAGCACCTGCTGGGGTTGTTCGAGGTGCTCGACCCGGACGACCCGCGCCTTGTCGCCGGGCGCCGGGCGCTGGCCAACGCCCTCTACTGACCCCGACCTAGCGTGGGGGCGGCCAGCCAGAGGACGCCGAGCGGCGGTAGCCGCAGCGTCGCGGACGACGGCTGGCCGTGCCACGGGACGTCCTCCGCCCAGACGGCGCCCATGTTGCCGACACCGCTGCCGGCGTAGAGCTCGGCATCCGTGTTGACGATCTCCCGCCACTGCCCGGCTTGCGGCAGACCGAGGCGATAGCCCTCATGGGGCCCACCGGAGAAGTTCGCGACGACGGCGACGCACGAGCCGTCGGCGCCCCACCGCAGGAACGACAGCACGTTGCCCTCGGCGTCGTTGGCGTCGATCCACGCGAAGCCCGCCGGGTCGGAGTCCTGCGTCCACATGGCGGGATGCCCTTTGTAGGTGGCGTTGAGGTCGCGGACGAGCTGGAACACGCCGCGGTGATCCGGCAGGTCGTGCAGCCACCAGTCGAGCGAGCGCGCCTCGGACCACTCCGACTCCTGGCCGAACTCGCTGCCCATGAACAGCAGCTGCTTGCCGGGATGCGCCCACATGAACGCGTAGAGCGAACGCAGGTTGGCCAGCTGCTGCCAGCGGTCGCCGGGCATCTTGGCCAGCAGCGAGCCCTTGCCGTGCACGACCTCGTCGTGTGACAGCGGCAGGACGAAGTTCTCGGTGAAGGCATAGACGAGGGAGAAGGTCATCTGGTGGTGATGGTGCTGGCGATAGACCGGCGCCTTGGACATGTAGTCCAACGTGTCGTTCATCCACCCCATGTTCCACTTGAAGCCGAAGCCCAAGCCGCCCAGGTAGGTCGGTCGGGAGACGCCGGGCCACGCGGTGGACTCCTCCGCGACGGTGATGACGCCGGGAACGCGCTTGTAGGCGGTGGCGTTCATCTCCTGCAGGAACGCGATCGCGTCGAGGTTCTCCCGGCCGCCGAACTCGTTCGGCACCCACTCGCCGTCCTTGCGCGAGTAGTCGAGGTAGAGCATCGATGCCACTGCGTCCACGCGTAGACCGTCGACGTGGAACTCTTCCAGCCAGTAGCAGGCGTTGGCGACGAGGAAGTTGCGCACCTCACGACGCCCGAAGTTGAAGATGTAGGTGCCCCAGTCGGGCTGCTCGCCACGGCGTGGGTCGGCGTGCTCGTAGAGGGCGGTCCCGTCGAAGCGCGCGAGCGCCCACTCGTCCTTCGGGAAGTGCCCGGGGACCCAGTCGACGATGACCCCGATGCCGGCCTGGTGCAGCCGGTCGACGAGGAACCGGAACTCGTCCGGCGACCCGAACCGCGAGGTCGGCGCGTAGTAGGACGTGACCTGATAGCCCCATGAGCCGCCGAACGGATGCTCCATCACCGGCATGAGCTCGACGTGGGTGAAGCCGGCTTCGAGGACATAGTCGACGAGCTGCTCGGCCAGCTCCTTGTAAGACAACCCCTGCCGCCACGAACCGAGATGCACCTCGTAGGTGGACATCGGTGCGCGCAACCAGTCGGTCCGCGATCGGGTGGCGCACCAGTCGCCGTCGGCCCAGTCGTAGTTGGACGTGAACACGACTGACGCGGTGGCCGGCGGGTGCTCGGTGTGCTGGGCCAGCGGGTCGGCCTTGTCGCGCCAGACGCTGTCGGCGCCGAGCACGTCGTACTTGTACTTCGCGCCGTTGCCGACGCCTGGGATGAACAGCTCCCACACACCCGTCGAGCCGAGGACCCGCATCGGGAAGGCGACCGAGTTCCAGCCGTTGAAGTCGCCACTCACCCGCACGCCACGCGCGCCCGGCGCCCAGACCGCGAACGCCGTGCCGGTCACCGGGCCCGTCGGCGCGTCGTAGGTGTGCACGTGTGCGCCGAGCACCTTCCACAGCTCTTCGTGCCGACCCTCGCTCAGCAGGTGCAGGTCCATCTCGCCGAGGGTGGGCAGATAGCGGTAGGCGTCGTCCTGACGATGGTCGAAGCCGTCGCCGTAGTCGACCAGCAACCGGTAGTCCGGCACCTCCGACGTCGGCAGGTCGAGCCGCCAGATGCCTTCGTGCTCGTGCTCCATCGGGTGCTGCTCGGTGCCGATGACGACAGCCACGCTCCGGGCGTCGGGACGCATCGCGCGGATCGTCACGTGGTCATCGGCCGGGTGCGCACCGAGGATGGCGTGCGGGTCGTGATGGGCACCGCCCACGACCAGGGCGAGCTGCTCGGTGTCGACCTCGTGGGCGCGGGCGGCGGGCGGCCGGCGCTTGGCGGCCGCCTTCTTGCCGGCTGCAGCTTTGTCGGTCACGAGATCAGTTCACCTCACCAGTCGCTCGATGGAGCCCAGCGGGATCGAGAGCCAGGTCGGCCGGTTGCGCGCCTCGTAGACGACCTCGTAGACGGCCTTGTCGAGCTCGCAGGCCCGCAAGAGGAGCGCGTCGTCCCTCGGGTCCCGGCCCGCTGCGTGCGCGTAGCCCGTGCAGAACGCGTCCCGGTTGCGCTCTGCCCATTCGTTGGCGCGATATTCGAGGGCGGGCGCGGTCGGCTGCTCGGCCAGCAGGTGCCGGGCCGCGTAGTCGAACGACCTGAGCATGCCGGCGACGTCGCGCAGCGGGCTCATCAGTGCCACCCGCTCAGCGAGCGGGCGCGCCGGCTCACCCTCGAAGTCGATCAGGACCCAGCCGGCGTCCGTGCGCAGCACCTGGCCCAGGTGGAAGTCACCGTGGATGCGTTGCACGGGTACGCCGTGGGGCAGTCCGGCGACCGCGTCGTAAGCGGATCGCAGGTCCTCGGCGTACGGCGCCAGCTCGGGCACGACCTCCAGCGCAGCGTCCAGGCGCTCGTGCATCTGCTTGGCCGTGGCAGCGTTCTCCTCCGCGTCCGCGACCCGCGAAGGCAGCAGGTTGCGCATGCGCTCGTGGACGTCGGCGGTCGCGGCACCGAGTCGCTCGGACTCGCCGGCGAAGTCTCCACCGACCTCGTCCGCGTGCAGGTCGGCTTCGGCGTAGAGATCGCGGACGCTCGTCACCGCGAGCTGCCAGCCTTCGCTCGCCGACCGCAGGAAGGGTTGAAGCAGGCCCAGGGTCGTGGTCTGCCCGTGCAGCTCGGTCTCGATCCAGCCCAGCGGGGGGACGACCGCCGGGCACCCTGCCTGGGCGAGCGCGCGGGTGATCTCCAGATCCGGGTTGACGCCGGGCGCCACCTTGCGGAAGAGCTTGAGGATGTAGCGCTCGCCGAAAACGATCGAGGTGTTCGACTGCTCCGCACCCATCACCAGGCCGGTCAGGTCGCTGTCCACCTCCGCGGCGGGCAGCCGCCGGAAGGCGAGGCCGCCCTCTTCGCTGCCGTCGGCGATGAGCTGCAGCAGCACATGGGTTAGCTCGTTGTCGTGGGCGCCGTCGTAGAGCACCTGGTCACCGCTGCGGCCGATGGCGACGTGCTGAAGCCGTTGCGGCAGTTCACTGCGCCGGCCCACCAGCAGCTGGTAGACCTGCTGCTCCTCGCCGAAGTCGACCGTGACGAGCAGGTGTGAGCAGCCGGGATCGCCAGCGACCAGGTCGTGCTCGGCGACGACCGTGACGGCGTTGATGGGCCGGCCTTTCGCGCCGAACCACCGTTGCTGCGGCAGCCAGTGGGGGAGCAGGTCGTCCATCAGTCCTCCACCGTCGACAGCTGGAACCAGTAGAAGCCATGTCCGGGCAGTGTCAACAGGTAGGGCAGCTCACCGACCCGCGGGAAGTGCACACCGCCGACGAGCTCCACCGGCGTGCGACCTTCGAACCGGCGCAGGTCGAGCTCCACCGGTTGGGCGAAGCGGGACAGGTTGTTGACGCACAGCACCATGTCGTCGCCGAACTCCCGCACGAACGCCAGCACGCTGGGGTTGGACGCGGCCAGCTCCTCATAGGTGCCCATGCCGAAGGTCGGATGCCGCTTGCGCACGTCGATCATGCGTCGGGTCCACTGCAGCAGCGACGTGGAGTTGCGCATCTGGGCCTCGACGTTGATGACCTGATAGCCGTAGACCGGGTCCATGATGAGCGGCAGGTAGAGGCGCTGCGGGTCGGTGGTGGAGAACCCGGCGTTGCGGTCCGGCGTCCACTGCATCGGCGTGCGCACGCCGTCGCGGTCACCCAGATAGATGTTGTCGCCCATGCCGACCTCGTCGCCGTAGTAGAGGACCGGCGAGCCGGGCAGCGAGAGCAGCAGCGCCGTGAACAGCTCCATCTGGTCCCGGCTGTTGTCCAGCAGCGGCGCGAGGCGCCGGCGGATGCCGATGTTGGCCTTCATCCGCGGGTCCTTGGCGTATTCGGTGTACATGTAGTCGCGCTCTTCGTCGGTCACCATCTCGAGCGTCAGCTCGTCATGGTTGCGCAGGAAGATGCCCCACTGGCAGTTGTCCGGGATGGCGGGAGTCTGGGCCATGATCTCGGAGATCGGATAGCGCTGTTCGCGGCGGACGGCCATGAAGATGCGGGGCATGACCGGGAAGTGGAAGGCCATGTGGCACTCGTCGCCCGAGCCGAAGTATTCGACGACGTCGGCCGGCCACTGGTTGGCCTCCGCGAGCAGGACCTTGTCGGGATAGAGCTCGTCGATCTCCTTGCGCACCCGCTTGAGGTATTCGTGCGTGCGCGGCAGGTTCTCGCAGTTGGTGTCCTCCTCCTCGAAGAGGTAGGGCACCGCGTCGAGCCGGAAGCCGTCGATGCCGAGGTCGAGCCAGAAGCGCAGCACCTCGAGCATGGAGTCCTGCACGTCGGGGTTCTCGTAGTTGAGGTCCGGTTGGTGGGAGAAGAAGCGGTGCCAGAAGTACTGCTGCCGCACCGGGTCCCAGGTCCAGTTGGATGTCTCGGTGTCGACGAAGATGACGCGGGCGTCCTTGTAGCGGTCGTCGGTGTCCGACCACACGTAGAAGTCGGCAAAGGGGCCGGTCGGGTCGTTGCGCGACGCCTGGAACCACGGGTGCTGGTCACTGGTGTGGTTCATGACGAGGTCGGCGACGATGCGCATCCCGCGCTTGTGGGCGGCGTCGATGAGCTCGACGAAGTCGCCCAGGTCGCCGAACTCCGGCAGCACCTTGAAGAAATCGGCGATGTCGTAGCCGCCGTCGCGGAGCGGCGACTCGTAGATCGGGAGCAGCCAGATGCAGTCGATGCCGAGCCAGTGCAGGTAGTCGAGCTTCTGCGTCAGGCCGCGGATGTCACCGGTGCCGTCACCGTTGGAGTCGTGGAAGCCACGGATCAGCACTTCGTAGAAGACGGCCCGCTTGTACCAGAGCGGGTCCCGCGGCTGCTCGATGCCGTCGACGATCTCGGCACTCACGAGGTGCCCCGTCGTACGACGAACACGTGGGCCGGCTCGTCGAACGGGTCGAGTCGCACGTAGTTGTGCTCGCCCCAGGTCCAGGTTGCGCCCGACAGCTCGTCGTGCACCTCGAAGGTCTCGTCCGGCTCGAGTCCGAGCGCGCCGAGGTCGACGTGCAGCACGGCTTCGTTCTGGCCGTGCGGGTCGAGGTTGACAACGACCAGCACACAGTCGTCGCCGCTGCGTTTGGAGAAGGCGAGGAGCTGCTGGTTGTCCGGCCAGTGCCAGCGCAGGTTGCGCAGCTGGTGCAGGGCGGGATGTGCACGGCGGATCTCGTTGAGCCGGGTGAGGAACGGCGCGAGGCTGCGGCCCTCGGCTGCAGCGGCAGCCCAGTCGCGTGGGCGCAGCGCGTACTTCTCCGAGTCGAGGTACTCCTCGCTCCCCGGGCGGACGGCGACGTGCTCGTAGAGCTCGTAGCCGGAGTAGACGCCCCAGGACGGCGACAGCATCGCCGCGAGCACGGCTCGGATCTTGAACGCGGGTGGCCCGCCGTACTGCAGGTAGGCGTGCAGGATGTCCGGCGTGTTCACGAAGAAGTTGGGTCGCAGGAAGTCGACGGTGTCGCGGCTCAGCTCGGTGAGGTATTCCTCCAGCTCCCAGCGCTCGTTGCGCCAGGTGAAGTAGGTGTAGGACTGGGTGAAGCCGACCTTGGCGAGCAGATGCATCATCGGCGGCTTCGTGAACGCCTCGGCGAGCCAGATCACCTCCGGATGCGACGTGCGCACCTCCGCGATCAGCCACTCCCAGAACGCGACCGGCTTGGTGTGCGGGTTGTCGACGCGGAAGATGCGCACGCCGTGGTCGATCCAGTGGTTGACGACCCGCAGCACCTCAGCGGACAGACCTTCGAAGTCCTTGTCGAAGTTGAGCGGGTAGATGTCCTGGTACTTCTTCGGCGGGTTCTCGGCGTAGGCGATCGAGCCGTCCGCCCGAACGTTGAACCACTCAGGGTGCTCGCGCACCCAGGGATGGTCCGGCGAGCACTGCAGGGCCAGGTCGAGAGCGACCTCCAGCCCGTTGCGGCCGGCCTCGCTGACGAAGGCGTCGAAGTCCTCGATCGTGCCGAGGTCGGGATGGATCGCGTCGTGCCCACCGGTGGTCGCCCCGATGGCCCACGGCGAGCCGGGGTCGTCGGGCTCCGGTGTCAACGTGTTGTTGCGACCCTTGCGGTAGGCCGTGCCGATCGGGTGGATCGGCGGCAGGTAGACGACGTCGAAGCCCATCGCCGCGACAGCGGGCAGCCGCTTCGCCGCCGTGCGCAGCGTCCCCGATCGCGGCGGGTCGAGCTCGGCTCCTTCCGAGCGGGGGAAGAGCTCGTACCACGCCGAGTAGCGGGCTCGTTCGCGCTCCACCAGCAGCGGCCACGAGTCGCCCACGGTGACGAGCTCACGCAGCGGGTGCGCATCGATGACGGCGACCAGGTCACGGTCGAGGGCGGGCGCGATGCGGTCCTCACCGCTGCGGTCCGGGTCGCGCAGCGCCGCGACCGCCTTCAGGATTGCCGGCCGGCTGGCCTTGGGGGCCTGTTGGGCGGCCCGTTCGTGCAGCTCGGCGCCCGCTGCGCAGACCAGCTCGACATCCTGGCCGAGCGGCACCTTGATCTCGGCGTCGTGGCGCCAGGTGCCGATCGGGTCGCTCCAGGCCTCGACGTGGAAACGCCAACCGCCCTCCCGGTCGACACCGATCTCGGTGGCCCAGCGGTCGGTGCTGCCCTCGTCCGGCAGCTTGCGCATGCGGTTGAACGGGCGTTCCTTGCCGTCGGGGTCGACCAGGACGACGTTGGCAGCGACCGCGTCATGCCCCTCGCGGAACACGGTCGCGGTCACCGGAAGGGTCTCGCCGACTGCGGCCTTCGCGGGCCAGCGCCCGCACTCGACGGCAGGGCGAACGTCGGTGATGGGAATCCGTCCGATCATCGAGTCCGAACCTACCCAGGTCGCAAATGGGTGAACGACGCCGTCCAAGATCATCCCACCTGGATAGGGTCGCGCGAGTGAGAGCACTTCGCCGGTTCACCGTCCGGGCCGCGCTGCCGGAAGCGCTTGCTCCGCTCGGCCACCTGGTCATGAACCTCCGCTGGTCCTGGCACCCGGATGCCCTCGACCTGTTCGAGGCCGTCGACCCGGAGACCTGGGAAGCCGGCGGGCACGACCCGTTGCGGCTGCTCGGCGAAGTGAGCTCCGAGCGACTCGCCGCGCTCGCGGGCGACCGGCGGTTCCTGCGGCGCCTCTCCGAGGCCCACAACGACCTCGAGGACTATCTCGGGCAGCCGCGCTGGTACCAGTCGCTCGCCGACGCGCCGAAGGCCATCGCCTACTTCTCCCCGGAGTTCGGCATCACCGAGGTCCTGCCGCAATACTCCGGCGGCCTCGGCATCCTCGCCGGCGACCACCTCAAGGCCGCCAGCGACCTCGGTGTCGACATCGTCGGAGTCGGGCTGCTCTACCGACGGGGCTACTTCAAGCAGAGCCTCAGCCCGGACGGCTGGCAACAGGAGCGCTATCCGCCGCTGGACCCCAACGGGTTGCCGCTGACGCTGCTCCGCGAGCTGACCGAGGGCGGTGGCGAGGGGCCGCCGGTCAAGGTCGCCGTGGGACTGCCGGACGACCGCGTCCTGCGTGCTCAGGTCTGGCGCGCGCAGGTGGGTCGGGTCCCGTTGCTCATGCTGGACTCAGACATCGAGGACAACGCACCGCCCGAGCGCGAGGTGACCGACCGCCTCTACGGAGGTGGCACCGACCATCGGCTGCTCCAGGAGATGCTGCTCGGCATCGGCGGCGTCCGGGCGCTGCGGGCGTTCTGCGCGATCACCGAGCACCCCGACCCGGAGGTCTTCCACACCAACGAGGGTCATGCCGGCTTCCTCGGACTGGAGCGAATCCGGGAGCTGACCGAGGAGCATGGTCTGGCGTTCGACGAGGCGTTGGCGGCCGTGCGAGCCGGCACCGTCTTCACGACCCACACGCCGGTGCCGGCCGGCATCGACCGGTTCCCGATGGAGCTGATCGAGCACCACTTCGGCGGCGACAACGCCTGCAAGGGCGTGCCGGTCGACCGCATCGTCGCGCTCGGTGCCGAGGAGGACCCTGAGGTCTTCAACATGGCGCACATGGGGCTGCGGCTCTCCCAGCGCGCCAACGGCGTCAGCAAGCTGCACGGCCGGGTGAGCCGCGAGATGTTCGGCAGCCTGTGGCCGGGCTTCGACAAGAGCGAGGTGCCGATCATCAGCGTCACCAACGGCGTACACGCACCCACGTGGGTCGCCCGTGAGGTGATGGAGATCGCGGCACGCGAGGTCGGCCCGGCACTCGTCGAGGAAGCCCAGGGGTGGGAGGGCATCGCCAAGGTCTCCGACGAGCTGATCTGGGCGACCCGTCGAGCCATGCGGTCGCGGCTGGTCGGCGAGGTTCGCCGAAGGTTGCGGGAGTCGTGGCTGCAACGCGGCGTCTCCGAAGCGGGACTCGACTGGATCGACGGGGTGTTCGACCCCGATGTCCTCACGATCGGGTTCGCGCGCCGGGTCCCGTCGTACAAGCGACTGACATTGATGCTGCGTGACCCCGACCGTTTGACGCGCATCCTGCTCGATCCCGACCGGCCGGTGCAGATGGTCATCGCCGGCAAGTCGCACCCGGCTGATGACGGCGGCAAGGCACTGGTGCAGCAGATGGTGCGCTTCAGTGACAACCCGCTGGTGCGGCACCGCATCGTCTTCCTGCCCGACTACGACATCGGGATGGCTCGCTATCTCTACCCCGGTTGCGACGTCTGGCTCAACAACCCGTTGCGACCGCTGGAGGCATGCGGGACGAGCGGCATGAAGTCGGCGCTCAACGGGGGCCTCAACCTCTCGATCCGCGACGGCTGGTGGGACGAGATGTACGACGGGGCCAACGGCTGGGCCATCCCGTCGGCACCCGAGGGCACCGATCCTGACGTGCGCGACGACCAGGAGGCGGGTGCTCTCTACGACCTCGTCGAGAACCAGGTGCGGTCGCGCTTCTACGACGTCGACCGGGACAAGCTGCCGCGCCGATGGCTCGAGATGGTGCGGCACACGTTGCAGTCGCTGGGTCCGCAGGTGCTCGCGAGCCGGATGGTGCGCGACTACGTGGTGGAGCTCTACACCCCGGCCGTGCTCTCCTCCCGGGACCTCGCCCGCGACGGTTATGCCGCCGCCCGTGAGTTCGCAGCTTTCACGGCTCGCGTCCGCGCGGCCTGGCCGCAGGTGCGGGTCGCACATGTCGAGGCGACCGGTGTCGGTGACGCACCGGAGCTGGGGCAGACGCTCGAGATCCGCGCCGTCGTCGATCTCGGCGAGCTCAACCCTGACGATGTGGAGGCGCAGGTCGCGTTCGGGGTGGTGGACGAGCACGACGAGCTGGTCGACCCCGTCTACACCTCGCTGGCGCGCATCGAGCAGCTCGACGGGGCGTGGCGCTACGAAGGGTCGGTGCCGCTGCAGCGGCGCGGTGCCTTCGGCTACACGGTGCGGGTGCTGCCGAAGCACCCGGCGATGGCGTCGCCGGCCGACCTCAACCTGATCGCCCTGCCGGTCGAGTCGACCGCCTACAACGCCATCTGACCAGCGGTCACTGGGCGCGGAGGAGCACCGCCGAGCGCGCGACAAGCGGCAGGTCGGACCCCGCCGGCACGTCGCGCGGCTGCGTGCCGGCCTCGGCGGTGTCCAGCTCGAGGACATAGCCGGACGCCCACGGAGGGCCGGGGAGGCGGAAGGACGCCGGCTCCGCACCGGCGTGCAGCACGAAGAGGAACGAGTCGTCGGTGATGCGCTGTCCGCGCGGACCGCGGGTGCGGATTCCGCTGCCGGACACATACATCCCGAGGGTCTGCGCTGACGTCGCCGACCAGTCGTCGTCGCTCATCTCGTTGCCATCCGGCGTGAACCAGGCAAGGTCCTTCGTGCCATCACCTCCGATCGGCCGGCCCTGGAAGAACGCACGCTGTCGGAAGACGGGGTGCCGGCCCCGCAGCGCGACCAGTCGACCGACCAGATCGATGTCCGGCGAGAACGGGCCCTGTCCCGACCAGTCGAGCCACGAGGTCTCGTTGTCCTGGCAGTAGGCGTTGTTGTTGCCCTGCTGGGTGTGCGCCAGCTCGTCTCCCATCCGCAGCATCGGCACACCGGTCGACAGGAGCAGGGTGGCGAGCAGGTTGCGCATCTGCCGGGCCCGCAGCGCGAGGATCGCGGGGTCGTCGGTGTCACCCTCGACCCCGCAGTTCCACGACCGGTTGTCGTCGTTGCCGTCCTTGTTGTCCTCGCCGTTCGCCTCGTTGTGCTTCGTGTCGTAGGAGACAAGGTCTCGCAGCGTGAAGCCGTCGTGACAGGTGACGAAGTTGATGGAGGCATAAGGGCGACGTCCGTCGTCCTGGTAGAGGTCACTCGACCCGGTCAGCCGGAACCCGAGCTCGGCGACCCCGGTGTCGGCGCCGCGCCAGAAGTCTCGGACGGCGTCGCGGTACTTGCCGTTCCACTCGGTCCACAGCGGCGGGAACTCGCCGACCTGATAGCCCCCCGGCCCGAGGTCCCACGGCTCGGCGATCAGCTTGACCTGCGAGAGCACCGGGTCCTGCTGGATGACGTCGAAGAATGCGGACAGCTTGTCGACGTCGTGGAACGACCTGGCCAGCGCCGCGGCCAGATCGAAGCGGAAGCCGTCGACGTTCATCTCCGTGACCCAGTAACGCAGCGAGTCGGTGATGAGCTGGAGCACGTGTGGCTGCTGGGCGTTCAACGTGTTGCCGGTGCCGGTGTAGTCGCGGTAGTAGCGCGGGTCGTCGTCCCGCAGCCGGTAGTAGGTCGGGTTGTCGATCCCGCGGAACTCCAGCGTCGGGCCGCGCTCGTCGCCCTCAGCGGTGTGGTTGTAGACCACGTCGAGGATGACTTCGATGCCGGCCGCGTGCAGTGCTCGCACCATCGCCTTGAACTCCCGGACCTGCTCGCCGCGGCTGCCCGACGAGCAGTACGCCGCATGGGGGGCGAAATAGCCGAGGGTGTTGTAGCCCCAGTAATTGCCCAGGCCGCGCCGCAGCAACGGCGGTTCGCTGACGAAGTGGTGCACCGGCATCAGCTCGACGGCGGTGACACCCAGCTTGTGCAGGTGCTCGATGACGGAGGGATGAGCGAGTCCGGCGTAGGTCCCACGCAGCTCCGGGGGCACGTCGGGGTGTCGCATCGTGAAGCCGCGGACGTGCAGCTCATAGATGACGGTGTCGGCCCACTGGGTGTGGGGCCGGTGATGGTCGCTGCCCCACGGAAAGACGTCGTGGACGACGACCGACTTCGGCACGAAGGCTGCGGAGTCGCGATGGTCCTGGTGGGTGTCGTCGCGGCCGGTGGGATAGCCGAAGATCGCGTCGTCGGCGACGAACTCACCGTCGAGAGCCCGCGCATACGGGTCGGTGAGCAGCTTGCTCGGGTTCCAGCGCGCGCCGCGATCCGGGTCGAACGGCCCGTCGACACGGAAGCCGTAACGCTGTCCCGGCCCGATCCTCGGCACGAATCCGTGCCAGACGTGGTAGGTCACCTCCTCCAGGGCGATGCGATGCTCGCGGCCGGCCTGACCCGCCGCCGAGTCGTCGAACAGGCAGAGGTCCACGCTCTCGGCGGCCGGGGCGAACAGCGCGAAGTTGGTGCCTTCGCCGTTCCACGTTGCGCCGAGCGGGGTCGGGCTGCCCGGCCAGCTCGGGATGCTGTCGTCCGTCATCGACGGTCAGTCTCGCCTACCCGACGGTGCCCGGCCTGGTTAGGCTCCGCGCCATGGCTGAATCTTCCGGCGCGTTCGTGAAGCTCGAGGTCGACGGCGGGATCGGGACGATCCGGCTGGACCGCCCGCCGATGAACGCCTTGAACGCCCAGGTGCAGGAGGAGATCAGGGCCGCGGCTCTGGAGGCGTCGCAACGCCGTGACGTTCGGGCCGTGGTCATCTACGGCGGCCCGAAGGTCTTCGCCGCCGGCGCGGACATCAAGGAGATGGCCACCATGTCCTACGCGGACATGGCCGACCGCTCGGCCGGCCTGTCGTCGGCGTTCTCGTCAGTAGCGCGCATCCCCAAGCCGGTGGTCGCGGCGGTCAACGGCTATGCACTCGGCGGTGGTTGCGAGCTGTCGCTGTGCGCCGACCGGCGCATCGCTGCCGACAACGCAAAGCTCGGCCAGCCGGAGATCCTGCTCGGCGTCATCCCCGGCGCCGGCGGCACCCAGCGCCTGGCCCGGTTGGTGGGTCCGGCCAAGGCGAAGGACCTCTGCTTCACCGGTCGTTTCGTCGGCGCCGAGGAAGCGCTCGGCATGGGACTCGTCGACGAGGTCGTGCCCGCAGACGAGGTGTATGCCGCCGCCCGCCGGTGGGCGGAGCAGTTCGCGAACGGACCGGTCTATGCCTTACGCGCCGCGAAGGAGGCAATCGACCAAGGCCTGTCCGTCGACCTCGAGACCGGGTTGGCCATCGAGGCGCAGAAGTTCGCCGGTCTGTTCGCCACGGAGGATCGCACGATCGGCATGGAGTCCTTCATCGCCAACGGTCCCGGCAAGGCCAAGTTCACCGGCCGATGACCGCGGCGGACGCACCGGACCTGGAGCACTTCCTGGCGGACCTGTTCGCTGACCCGCCGCTGGTGCACGACCGTCCGGACGGCAGTCGCACGCACGTGTGGCACACCGAGCCGGCCTGCTATCGCCTCATGGCCGGTCTCGTCTCCCGCGGCGCCCGGACGTTGGAAACCGGCTGCGGTGTGTCGACAGCGATGTTCGCCGGCCTCGGCACCGAGCACACCGCGGTGTTCGCGAGCCAGGAGGAGGCAGATGCGTTGCTGTCCTGGTGCGCCCGGCGCGGTGTGTCCACCGACCGGCTGACCCTGCGTCTGCAGTTCTCCTCCGTAGCACTGCCCACGCTGACAGGCCCGTTCGACCTGTTCTTCATCGACGGCGCGCACTCGTTCCCGGCGCCGATCCTCGACTGGTTCTACGGCGGACAGCTCCTGGTCAAGGGCGGCGTCCTCGTCGTCGACGACGCGCAGCTGCCGGCGGTGGCCTTGCTGCTGGAGTTCCTCGACGCCGACCCGCGCTGGGAGCCGGTTGCGGGTGACGACAAGTGGCGGGCCTACCGGCGGCTGTCCGAAGGCTCGCTGGTCGAGGAGTGGGTGCGGCAGTCGTTCTGGCGATCGCCCCGCCGCCCGTCGCTCGGAGAGCGGGCCCTCGGCCGGGCACGCCGCACGTTCGGCCGCCGGTCGCTTCCGGAGATCCAGCTGCCGAGTCCCTGAACTAAGACTGCTGCGGCGCGTGCCGCTCGAGGAATGCGTAGACGTCGGTCGTGTCGACGCCGGGGAACGTGCCGGGAGGCAGCGCCGCGAGCAGGTGACTGTGGGCACGCGCCGACGGCCAGGCCTGGCCCTCCCACTTCGTCGCGAGCTCGGCCGGCGGCCGCTTGCAGCAGGCCGGCGACGGGCAGGCGGACTTGCGCCGCCGCTGGGTGTCGGAGCCGCGGAACCACTTCGCATGCTGGAAGGGCACCCCGACGGTGACGGCGAACTCCCCGCCACCGCCGGGCTCCACGTGGGCAGTGCAGAAGAAGGTGCCGGCAGGGGTGTCGGTGTACTGCGTGTAGGTGCCATAACGATCGGCCGAGCCGAACACCCGACGGCTCGTGTACTGCCGGCAGGCCAGCTGCCCCTCGATCGCTCCGGTCGCGTCGGTCGGGAACGGCAGGCCGTCGTTCTCGTAGGCCTTGTAGATGGTGCCGCTCGGGTCGGTGCGGGTGAAGTGCACGGGGATGCCGAGGTGGTGGGTGGCCAGGTTGGTGAAGCGGTGCGCCGCGGTCTCGTGCGAGACCGCGAAGACGTCGCGCAGGTCCTCCATCGACAGCACGTGGTCTCGCTTCGCCTCGAGGAGGAACCTCACGGCGGCGGCCTCCGGCACCAGCAGTGCGGCCGCGAAGTAGTTGGCCTCCACCCGCTGGCTGAGGAAGTCGGCGAAGTCCCTCGGGTCGGTGTGGCCCATGGCGAAGTGGCCGAGGGTCTGCAGCACGACGTACCTCGGGTCGGGACCGGCCGGCCGCTGCGGCAGGTAGATCCTGCGGTTGACCATGTCGGTCACGGACCGGGTCGACTCCGGCAGATCGCTCACCGGGTGCAGGGTGAAGCCGTAGTGCGTGGCCAGATCCGTGATCGCGCGTTGGGGGAGCGCTCCCGTCGAGTGCCCGACCGCGCGCAGTGCCTTGCTGGCAGCGTCCTCCACCTGGGGGTAGTAGTTGTCCTGCTCCCGCATCTGACGGCGGAGGGCGACGTTGGCCCGTCGCGCGGCCTCCGGCGTCGCGGCGAACCTCTCGTCGCGGCGGCGCAGCTCGTCGTGCAGGGCGACGACGTGCTCCAGGACGTCGGTCGGGATGCGGGGACTGGGCCGGAGCGGGGAGAGCCCGAGGGTGCCGAAGGACGGGTCGCGCTGGGCTCGCTCGATCGCGATCTCCAGCGAGGCCCGGCGGCTCGGCGGGTCCGGACGGAGCAGGTCGTCGAGCGGGGTCTCCAGCGCCTCGGCCAGCGCCTGGAGCAGTGACAGCCGGGGTTCCCGGCGGCCGTTCTCGATCATGCTGAGCGCGCTGGCGGCGGTGCCCACCCGTTCGGCCAGCGCGGCCAGCGTCAGGCCGCGGCCGCGGCGGGCGTGCCGCAGCCGCTGGCCCAGCGTCACGAGATCCAGCGTGAGGTCCGTCACGATGTTGACAATACTCGAAGAATCGCGGAAATTCTCGCCTGTGGAGTTTGGCAAGTGGGATATGACCAGCGGATAGTGTGCACAGTCACGGAAGTTCACTCGAGCCGGCCCCACGAGGGCCATGAGGAGCGATCCAGCAATGCCCAGCAACACCTCGCAGCAGCAGCAGGCCGACGCCCTCCAGAAGGAGTGGGACTCCAACCCCCGCTGGAAGGGCCTCAAGCGCAACTACACCGCCGCCGACGTCGTCCGCCTCCGCGGTTCGGTGCAGGAGGAGCACACCCTCGCCCGCCGCGGCGCCGAGAAGCTGTGGAACCTCATCAACAGCGAGGACTACATCAACGCCCTCGGCGCGATGACCGGAAACCAGGCCGTCCAGCAGGTCCGGGCCGGCCTCAAGGCCATCTACCTCTCCGGCTGGCAGGTCGCCGGCGACGCCAACCTGGCGGGCCAGACCTACCCGGACCAGAGCCTCTACCCGGCCAACTCGGTGCCCGCCGTCGTACGACGGATCAACAACGCGCTGGCTCGCGCCGACCAGATCACCTGGAGCGAAGGCAAGGGCGGCGACACCGACTGGTTCGCACCGATCGTCGCCGACGCGGAGGCCGGCTTCGGCGGTGTGCTCAACGCGTTCGAGCTGATGAAGAACATGATCTTCGCCGGTGCCGCAGGTGTGCACTGGGAAGACCAGCTCTCCAGCGCCAAGAAGTGTGGCCACCTCGGCGGCAAGGTGCTGATCCCGACCAACCAGCACGTCAAGACGCTCAACGCCGCGCGCCTCGCCGCTGACGTCGAGGGTGTGCCGACGGTCGTCGTCGCCCGCACGGACGCCCAAGCCGCGACGCTCATCACGACCGACGTCGACGAGCGCGACAAGCAGTACGTCACCGGCGACCGCACCGCGGAAGGCTTCTACCGCGTCACCAACGGCATCGACCCGTGCATCACCCGCGCACTCGCCTACGCGCCGTTCTCCGACCTGATCTGGATGGAGACGAGCAAGCCCGACCTCGAGATCGCGCGGCAGTTCGCCGAAGCGGTCAAGAAGGAGTTCCCGGACCAGCTGTTGGCCTACAACTGCTCGCCGTCGTTCAACTGGAAGGCCGCGCTCGACGACGACACGATCGCGAAGTTCCAGCGCGAGCTCGGCGCCATGGGCTACAAGTTCCAGTTCATCACCCTGGCCGGGTTCCACGCCCTCAACTACTCGATGTTCGAGCTCGCCAAGGGCTACTCCGAGAACGACATGTCGGCCTACGTGGAGCTGCAGGAGAAGGAGTTCGCGGCCGAGGCGATCGGCTACACCGCGACCAAGCACCAGCGCGAGGTCGGCGCCGGCTACTTCGACCTGGTCGCCACCGCGATCGACCCGGAGGCCGAAACGCTGGCGCTGAAGGGCAGCACCGAAGAAGAACAATTTCATTGATCGACTTGCGGCGGGGAGCGGGGTTGGGGCCCCGCGACAAGCGCCGAAGGCGCAGACAACGCTGACAAGGACGTCAGTGCAGAACGGACCGCTAGCAGACTCCGACCAAGGAGGAGATCTCGATGCGCCACTGTGACGGACGACTGTTCGATGGCAGCGCCTGCAACAACGACCTGTTCGACTGTGCTGACTGCGGTGTCAGCGGCTGTCCCGGTGACGGCTGCGACAACCAGCGGTTCGTGACGAGCGCCTGTGACTGCGGAGCCGCACTCACCGGACGCTCGTTGGCAACCGCTGCCGCATAGCCCAAACGGTGTGAGCTAACCGCGCTTGGCTTCGCCCAGCACCTTGCCGGACGGATCGACGAAGACCAACCGACCCTCGCGGGTGCCGACCCGACCTGACTCGACGATCCACCTGGGCAACGGCGAGTTCTCGCAACCGACGAGAGTGCTGCCGCCGCTCGTCGCGAGCGCCACGCCGTCGGCGCCCAGCACATAGTGGCCGCCCTCGCCGTTGCAGCCGTCTGAACCGGAGTAGGTGTTGTCCGCGGCGAACGACACGTATGCCTTGGAGGTCGCTGGCTGCACCGGCACCCAGCGCCCGACCAGGGCCGCCTGGTCGGCTGGTGTCACGTCAGCCGGGAGCGGTGCCGGGTCGGTGAAGCCCGTGCGCATGTCCGGCGACACCACCGGCGGCGAGGCGAACTCGGCAGACTCGTTGGGTCCTGTCGTCGGATGTGCCCCGGGCGTCAGGCGCGCGACCACAGCGCCTCCGTCGTCCACCAGGAGCGCGTCGGAGCCGTCCCGCCGATAGCCGACGACGCGGTCGAGCCACCCGGGGGCAGCATCGTGACCCCCGTCATAGCAGGCCATGTCGCCACCGGCGATCTGACCGACGAACAGGCCGTGGGTGTTCGCGCGCCAGCTGCCCGACAACATGCCGCAGCTGCGGAACAACAGCAGCCCTCCGTCCACCCGGTCGCCCACGGTCAGGATCGCGCCCGGTCCCTCGCCGGCCGCCTGCAGCGCCCATGACCCGACGAGTTGCGCAGGGTCGCCGTCGGCGGCGGGACGGCTCGCGGACGACGACGGCGACACGGTCAGGCTGTCACCTGGGCGGCCGGCGGTCGTGCTGCCGCCGCAGGCCGTGACAAAGGCTATGCATCCGGCGCACAGCGCCGCACGCCACCATGAGCTGAGCACCCGGGCCGCCCTTCGCGTGGACATCTGATGGACGCACCGCAGGAGTGTTCGGTTCACGGTGACACGATTCCCGCATGCTCACCACCTGGCTGACCGAACGTTTCGAGCTCAGCGTGCCCGTCGTGTCGGCACCGATGGCCGGCGTGTCCGGTGGCGAGCTCGCCGGTGCGGTCTCCGCGGCCGGTGGGCTCGGCATGATCGGCTTCGCCGGCGGTCGGGCCGAAGACCTCCGGCACGAGGCGTCGCTCGCGAAAGCCGCCGGCCGGCCTTTCGGCATCGGTCTGCTGGCCTGGGTCCTCGACTTCCAACCGGAGCTCCTCGACGTCGCACTGGAGTGCGGGCCTGCCCTCGTCTCCGTGTCGTTCGGCTCCTACGCGCCGTACGTCGAGCGGGTGAAGGCCGCCGGTGCGCTGTTCGCCACGCAGGCCGGCACCGTCGGTGATGCCCGCGCGGCGCTCGTGCTGGGCGCCGACCTGATCGTTGCTCGCGGCGGCGAGGGCGGCGGGCACGGACGCGACGCCGTGGGGACGCTGCCGTTGCTGCAGGGCGTGCTCGACGCCGTCGACGTTCCGGTCCTGGCGGCAGGCGGCGTCGGCACGGCTCGGGGGCTGGCGGCCGTCCTCGCCGCCGGCGCCGCCGGGGCGTGGGTCGGCACGGCCTTCGTGTCCTGCCCGGAGGCGACGAACACGCCGGCCGCGCGGGCCGCCGTCATCGCCGCGACCGAGCTCGACACCATCTACACGCGCGTGCTCGACCTGGGCCGGGGTGTGCCCTGGCCCGAGGACTTCGGCGGCCGGGCGCTCCGCAACGCCTTCGCCGAGCGCTGGCACGGCCGCGAGGCAGAGCTGGCCGCCGCCGGCGAGCGGACCGACGAGCCGGTCGTGTGGGCCGGACAGTCGGCCGGCCTGGTGCACGCCGAGCGGCCGGCTGCCGAGGTCCTCCGGGACTTCGCCGGCGCCGAGGAGCTGTTGCTCGCGGTGTTGTCGCGGTCCCGGTGACGCGACGATCGGGTCACGATGTGGCAACGCTTCCGTGCTGACGGGCGGCGCATGCGCTAGTCATTAGGCCCGTGACCGGTGCTCTCACCCTGCTGCGCGCACTGTTGCATCGCGCCGGCACCACGGTGGTCATCCTGGTCGTCGCCCTGTGCGCGACCGCGGCCGCCACGGTCGGGCCGACCTACTACGTCGCCGCGCGGCACTCGATCCTGCAGGACACGTTGACCGCCACATCGGTCGTGGGGCGCGGCTTCCAGGCGGTCCGACAAGGCCCGGTGCAGAGCAGCATCGGCGCGCTCGACAGCAACGTCACCCACGAGCTCGACCAGGCGCTGGGCGGACCGGCAACCGTGCGACGGGTGTTCGCACCCGCAGTGCTCGCGCTCGAGGCGACGGCGTTCTTCCCGAACCTGGGCGAGAACGTGCCGCTGGTCTGGCGCACCGACGTGTGCGCACATCTGCGGTTCCGGTCCGGCCGCTGTGGCACGGCGACGGGAGAGGTTGCCGTCAGCGCCTCGCTCGCGGCGCTGAACCATTGGCAGACCGGCCAACGAGTGCAGGCCGCTCGAGGCGGGCCGCTGACGATCAGCGGGATCTATCTCCCACCGGATGCCAGTGGCGACTACTGGTTTTCTCGCGGAGGCGTCTACTTCCCGGCGGAGATCCCGATCGCGCAAGCCGCGCCGTACGACGCGCTGTTCACGCCGCACGCCACGATCGACGTGCTGTCCGGCAACCCGCAGGGGTCGACCGTCATCGCGCGCGCCCTGGACGTGCCGCGGGTGACGCCGGCCGACGTCGACGCCCTCGGGCGGCTGGACAGCCGGCTGAACAACGCGTCGCTGCTCAACGGCGTCGCGGTGGCGACCGGCCTGTCGTCGACGGTCGACACGGTGCACTCCAGCTGGTCGTCGTTGTCGGTGCCGGTCATCGTTGTCACCGCAGAGCTGCTCGTCCTGACGTGGCTCTTGCTGTTCCTCGTCGTCACCGACGCCGTCGAAGCCCGGGGCACCGAGATCGCGCTGGCCAAGCTGCGCGGCTATGGCGCGGCGCGCGCCTTCTTCTTCGGTCTCGGGGAGCCGCTGACGTTGCTCGCGCTCGCGCTGCCCGCAGGCGCGGTGATCGGCTGGGCACTGACGGGAGTGCTGTCGCACGTGCTGCTGCGAGCCGGGACGCCGGTGCCGCTGCCGGGCCTCGGGTGGGCGGGTGCGACGGCGGCCGCGGCCGGCGGTGTCGCGGCGGTGGTGGTTGCAGCGCGCACGACACTCACCCGTCCGGTGGTCGAGCAGTGGCGACGCACCGGCCGCAAGGCGACCGATCGGGGCTGGGTCTTCGACGCAGTGGTGCTGACCGGCGCAGCAGCGGGACTGGCGCAGCTGCTCATCGGGGGGTCCCTGGGCTCGGCCAAGCACAGTGCGCTCGCCCTGCTGGTGCCGGGCCTGCTGGGCCTCGCGATCGCGGTCGTCGGGTCGCGACTGCTGCCCGTCATCTGTCGTGCGTGGTTCGCGCGCACCCGCCGTCGCGGTGGCCTCGGCCCGTTCCTGGCGGTGCGTCACATCGCCCGGCGTCCGGGCGGCACCCGGACCACGATGATCCTCGCAACCGCGGTCGCGCTGGCGACGTTCAGCCTTGCAGCATGGTCCGTCGCGAGCAACAACCGCGCTCGTGTTGCCGAAGTGACCGTCGGCGCGCCGACCGTGTTCTCCGTCGCGCCGGACATCCGCACCGACCTCGGTGCCGTCGTCGACCACATCGACCCCGGCGGTCATGCAGCGAGTGCCGTGGAGACGTTCAACAGCGGACAGAGTGTGCTCGTCGCCGTGCAGCCGCAGCGCTTCGCCGCCGTCGCGCACTGGAAGGCGGGCTTCGTCAGTGCCCCGGCTGCGTTGCTCGGTGGGCTGCACCCGCCGGCCCCGGACCCCGTCGTACTGCAGGGTGACAAGGTGCGGGTGCACCTCGACGTCAACACGCTGCAACCCGCAGCTGACCGGCTGTCTCTCGACATCGTGGCCACCGGCGCGTCCTCCCCGACACCCATCGACCTGGGCGTCATCACCAGGCAGCACGTGTCGATCACCCGAGTCGGCTCGCTCGCCGGCTGCCCCTGCACCGTGCGCGACCTGCAGTTCTCGCCGCCTGCCTCCCGCCCCGGCCAGATCACCGGTGACGTGACGCTGACCGGCCTCGAGGTGCTCCGCGCAGGGAGCTGGCAGAGCGTGCCGCATGCGCTGGACGCCGGCCAGTGGTCCGACACCGCCGACCAGCAGGTGGCCGCCGACGGCAACGGTCAGCAGGTGCACTGGTCGTTCTTCGCAGTCATCGGCATCCCGCCGACGTTGAGCATCCACGACCGGCCGGACCCGTTGCCGGCAGTTGCCGCGAGTGCCATCGCGGGCAACGACTCGACGCTGACCCTGAGCGGACTGGACGGCGCGGACCTCACCGTCGCGGTGACGGGCCGGGTGGCAAACGTCCCCGCTGCGCCGGCCAACGGCGTCGTGGTCGACCTCACCTATGCCGAGCGAGCGGCCTTCGGCAACCTCGGTCCGGCCACGGCCCAGGTATGGGTGCGCGGCGATCGCGAGCGGATCCGCCGCGGGCTGCAGGCCGCGCACATCCCGATCCTGTCCACGCGCACGAGCGCCGAGGCCGACGCCGAGCTCACCCGGCAGGGGCCCGGACTGGCGAGCGTGTTGTTCCTGGCGGACGCGGGCGCGGCGGCCGTGCTGGCCGCGTTGGCCGCGGTGCTGAGCCTCTCGGCCGCAGCCCGGCGGCGTCGGTATGAATACGCGGCACTCGCGGCGACGGGTGCGTCGCGCCGGACGTTGTTCACCGCTCTCGTCCTGGAGCAGCTCGTCGTGGTCGGTTTCGGAGCACTGACCGGCGTCGGCGCCGGACTTCTCGCGGTGGTCATCGCCGGTCGGAGCGTGCCCGAGTTCGTTGTCGCGCCGGTGGCCGCGCTGTTGCGCTACGGCCCGTCGCCGTTGCTGATGGTCCTGGCGTTGGGTGGCGGCTTCGTGCTGTTGCTGACGTCGGCGGGACTCGCCGCGGCAGCACTGTTGCGTTCCGTCACCGCTGAGCAGCTGCGGGAGGCACCGGCATGAACGTCGACGTCGCCGTGCGATGCGACAACCTCGTGCACGTCTATGGCACCCCCGGCGCGGAAGTGGCGGCGCTGCGCGGTGTCGACCTCGTCGTGAAGGAGGGCGAGACGGTCGCCTTGCTCGGCCCGTCCGGCGCGGGCAAGACGACGCTCCTCTGGCATCTCGCCGGCCTGCTGAAACCCACAGCCGGTGCGGTCGAGGTTGCCGGCAAACGGCTGGCAACACTCAGCGCCGCCGAGCTCGCTGTGCTGCGGGTGCGTGAGATCGGCGTCGTCCTGCAGAACCCGGGCCGCAATCTGCTGCCCTACGACACCGCGATAGGCAACCTGCTCTTCGCGCAGCGGCCGACCCGCCGCTCGGGTGCCGCCAAGCGCCGCCGCGCCCACGCACTGCTCGACTCGGTCGGTCTCGGCGGCGCCGCGACCCGTCGCGCCGGCCGGCTTTCCGGTGGCGAGCAGCAACGACTCGCCGTCGCGGTGGCGCTGGCCAACTCACCGGGGCTGCTTCTCGCGGACGAGCCGACCAGCCAGCTCGACCCGGTGTCGGCGGCGGCTGTCATCGACCTCATCCGGGCAGCCAACGAAGAGTCGGGTACGACGGTTGTCGCGGTCAGCCACGATGCGGCGGTCGGTGCTGCGCTCGGGCGCACGGTGACCATCCGCGACGGCCGGGTCGGCTCGGAGGGTCGCTCCGGCGAGGACTACGTCGTGGTCGGTCGCGACGGCACCGTGCAGCTCCCGCCGGAGATGCTCGACACCCTGCCGCCCGGCACGCTGGCCCGGGCCGTCCGCCACGACCACGGCGTGGACCTGCGCCGCATCTACGACGCCGGTGAGTCGCAGTGACGATCCTGGAAGCCCGCGGGCTGCGCTACCAACGCGGCGACCGCGTCATCCTCGACGACGTCGGCCTCGTCGTCGGACCGGGCGAGAGCCTTGCCATCGTCGGCCCGTCCGGCAGCGGTAAGACCAGCCTGCTGGCGCTGCTGGCCGGTCTGGCCGAACCGACCGCGGGCGAGGTGCGCCTCGACGGCGAGCTGGTCGGCAACCGTCCCCCCCGGGAGCTCGCGATCGTCCTGCAGGGCTACGGCTTGATCTCGCTGCTCACCGCGGCCGAGAACGTCGAGACCGCACTTCGTGCCGCCGGGTGGTCGCCGGCCGAAGTGGGGGAGGCGGCCGCATCCGCCCTCGAGGCCGTGGGACTGACCGGACACGAGGAGCAGCTCATCGAAGAGCTCTCCGGTGGCCAGCAGCAGCGGGTCGCGGTCGCGCGGGCTCTCGCCCTG
>JAVEEH010000087.1 GCA_030840545.1 Frankiaceae bacterium
GGTGAAGTCCTACAGTCCGGCGCACTCGTTCGTGCTCGTGCGCAATCCCGCCTGGGACATGAGCACCGACCAGGTCCGCAAGGCTTACGTCGACGAGATCAGGATCAACGAGACGGGCAACCAGGACACGATCCAGCGTCAGCTGCAGACCAGCACCGCGAGTGCGGACATGGCCTTCGACATCGGCACCGCGTCGACGTTGGTCCCGCAGCTGCTAGCCGCCAACGACCCGAACCTCAACCTGCAAAGCGCCGTTGCCTCCAACCCCTATGTCATCTTCAACACCGCGTCGCCCAACAACGGTGGCGCCCTCGGCAAGGTCGCCGTGCGGCAGGCCCTGGAGTTCGCGCTCAACCGCACCAACCTGGTGCAGGACGCCGCTGGGCCGAAGGTGAGCCCACCGCTGACGCACGTGCTGCCGCCGACGATCGACGGGTCGCACAACTTCGATCTCTACCCGAACGACATCACGAAGGCCAAGCAGATGCTGAAGGACGCCGGCGTCAGCAACCTCACGTTGAAGTTCCTCTACCGGCCGGCTTCATCAACAGCGCTGAAGATGTTCCAGACCGTGCAGGCCGATCTCGGCAAGGTCGGCATCAAGGTCAAGGGCGTCGGCGTGCCGAATGCGGACTTCTACGTGAAGTACCTCATCGTCCCGCAGGTCGCGAGGCACGGCGTCTGGGACCTGTCGCTGGCGGGTTGGGGACCGGACTGGTACGGCGACGCCGCTCTGTCGTTCTTCGCGCCGCTGTTCGACGGTCGGGTGTTGCCACCGTCATCGAGCAACTTCGGCCTGTTCAACGACCCGGCCGTCAACTCGCTCATCGACCGGGCCAAGGCCGCGACGAACCACACTGACTCCACCAGTCTGTGGGCGCAAGCCGACCGCAAGGTCATGGAGGACGCAGCGATCTTCCCGATCACAGATCCCAACACGGCGGTCTATCACGGCAGTCAGGTGCACAACGCCATCTTCCTGCCGGTGCTCAACCAGTTCGACATGGCGAACGTCTGGCTCGAGCCGGGCAGAAACGGCGGCTGAGTCGAGGAGAAAACCGAGGAGCAGGAGCGAGGGCGCGATGTGGCTGGCACCTGAACACCCCGAAGAGGGTTCGGGTGCCGGCCCACGCGCGCGGCGGAGCTCGCTGCCGGGTGCCGTCGTCGTGGTGACGGGTGCCGGCGGCACCGCCGGACCGGCAGTGGTCGAGCGGCTCGCCGCCCGCGGCGCATTCGTGGTCGCGGTCGACGCGGAGGAGTCGCGCATCGCCCCGCTGGTCGATGCAGTGCTCGCGGCCGGGGGCCGGTGCGCCGGTCGGGCCGTGGATCTGGTCGACGAGGCGGCGACGTTTTCGTGGGCGTCGTCCCTCGTCGACCAGTGCGACCACGTCGACGGGCTCATCCATCTGGTCGGCGGAGCGGACGGCATGCCCGACATCGATGCCGCCCCGTCCGACTGGGACTGGATGCAGGCGCTCGTCGTACGCACGCTTCAGAACGCCTCGCTCGCGCTCCGCGAGCACCTGCAGGCCAGTGACCGGGGCCGGCTCGCCGTCGTTTCCTCCCTGGCGGCCGGCCGGCCCACGGCCCGCAACGCCTACTACGCGTCCGCGCAGGCCGCCGCGGAGGCTTGGGTCCTCGCCCTTGCCGACTCCTTCCGGGGCACCATGGCAGCGGCGACCGTCGTGAGCCTGCGCGGACTGCTGTCCCCGTCGATCCTGCGGGCGCGGACGGCGGCCAACCTGCCCGGGTTCGTCGAAGTCGACGCGCTCGCCCGGGTGCTGGAGGGGTTGTGGAGCCGGTCGGCCGATGAGCTCAACGGCGCCCGGATCCGGCTCGATCGCTGACGCAGACCGGTGTTTTGGGTGTCTATGGGCGGAATGGGCCGACTCGCCGGGATCGACGCGTCCCACCGCCCACCGTGATCAGGTGCTTTTCTTCGGGCTGTGAGCCGCTGGAGCTCCGTGCCAACCGCCCTCGGTCTGGGCGCGCTCGCTGTTCTGTTCACCGGCATCGGCGCGGCCGTCGTGCATGACGACGCAGGCACCGTGCAGGCCGCGCGGGTCATCACCCGACCGGTGGCCGCACCCGCCGTTACCCCGGCTGCCACGACCCCGCCGGCCGTGAGCCCCGTGCGTCACCACCACGCCCGCCCGAACGTCCTCGGTGAGCAACGCCATCGCGCGGCACATCGGGGTCACCCCGCACAGCCGGTCGGCTCCGACGTGCTGCCGTTCACCGGGCCCGTCCCGCTGGCGCCCAGCCTCGCGCTCGGTCTGTTGCTGCTGATCGCAGGCATGTGGCTGCTGGCCGGAGCTCCGCCGGCGACGACGATCGGTGCGGCGCTGCGCTATGACGCGGCGCGCGGCCTGTCTGCACTCGCCCGGTCGTCGGTGACCGAACGAAGCCCGCGCAGCGACGGCGCGATCGCGCGCTTGCGGTCGCCGGGCCACCAGTTGTAGCGACCCAGCAGCGCCGCAACCGACGGCACCAACAGCGACCGTACGACGAACGTGTCGAGCAGCAGCCCGATCGCGATGGCAGTGCCGGTCTCGGCCAGCCCGAGCACCGGCGACGTCGCCATCGCGATGAACGTGCCCGCGAAGATCATGCCCGCGCTGGTGATGACACCGCCGGTGGCTGTCACCGCCCGCGCGACGCCGGCGCGGGTCGCGTGGCGCGACTCCTCGCGGACGCGCGACATCAGCAGGATGTTGTAGTCGGCGCCGACTGCCACCAGGATCACGAACGCCAGCAACGGCATGGTGAAGTCGATCGGCTTGCCGAGCAGGTCTTGCCACACCAGCGCCGAGATGCCCATCGCCGCGCCGTAGGACAGCACGACGGACGCGAGCAGATAGAGCGGGGCGACCAGGGCACGCAGCAGTAGCACCAGGATCATGAACACCGCGCCGAGCGTGACCAGCGCGACGAGGCGCAGGTCGGAGTCGGCCAGATGATGGATGTCGTCGTCGACTGCCGTCGGGCCGGTGACGGACAGGTGTGCCCCGGCCAGCGGCGTCCCGCGCATCGCCAACGCGGCGGCGTGCTGCTCGTCGCCGATGTGCGACGTGTCGTTGCGGTGGTAGACCATCAGTCGCGACGTGTGGCCGTCGGGGGAGAGGTAGTAGTCGCGTGCGCTCGCGAGCCGCGGGTCGCCCAACGCGCTCGCCGGAAGATAGAAGGCAGAGATGCCGGCGGCCCGGCTCGCCTGGGCGGTGCTGGTGAGGTAGGTCGACGCCCGATCGAGTCCGTGCGCGAGTCGGTGCGCAGCAGACCGCAGCCGGCTGACACCGGGCGGCAGCCGGCCCGCGCCGCGCGCGAGCGCCGCCGCACCGCCGGCCAACCGGCCGAGCTTGTGCCGGAACGTCCGCTCGCCCGCAGCCAACCGGGCGATCCCGTCGTCGGCGCGATGCAGCCCGGCCCGCAGCCGGTCCAGCCCCTCGGCGAGGGAGCCGTCACCGTCGCCGATGCGCTGCGCGGCTGCGGCGGCCCGGGCCAGCCCGGGCAGCAGCCGGTCGCGTTCGCCCACATAGATGCGGTGCAGTTGGGTCCGCGCTACCCGGCAGATCGGGTCGGTGGTGCAGATCCGGTCGGTCGCGAGCACGGCATAGATGTCCCGCAGCCCCCGCACCGCGCTGCCGGTCTGGTCGTGCGCGTCCCGCAGGGCAGCCGCCAACAGGTGCGCCCCGTCGCGCAGCTGCACCGCACCGTCGCGGGCGCCGGAGGTCGCGGATGTCGCCGTACCGAGGCCGGACGCCTCCCGCGACAGGCCGGCGAGGAACAGGTCGACAGCACCGGCGGCCCGATCGGTGCCGCTGGACAGCTGTCCCGCCCCGGCCGCCAGCTGGTCGGCCCCGGACGCGAGTCGGGACACCCCGGAGCTGCTGCCGGTGAGGCTGCTGCCGGCCTGACCGAGGCGGTCGCCCACTTTGCCGAGCTGGACGCCCAGCTGCGCCTGTTGGATCGGCTGGCCCTGCGGCCGGGTGATGCCCCGGACGACGGCCACGTCCGGCAGCTTGCCGAGGGTTGCCGCGGCCTGCTCGAGTGCCGCGAGGTCGCTGGGGTTGCGCAGGTCGTGGTCGCTGTGCACGAGCACATAGTCGGGCCGCAGCTCGTTGCCGGGGAAATGCTGGGACAGCACGCTGTAGCCCTGCGACGACTCGACCGACGCGGGGATCAGCTGCCGGGTGTCATAGCTCGGATGCAGCGTCGGCCAGAAGGCCGCCAACGAGGCGAGGAACGCGACCGACGCCAGCGCGATCGGCAACGGTCGCCGGGAGACCAGCGTGGCAACCGCCGCCCAGCCACCCGAGGAGCGGGCTGCGCGCGTCTTCGCCGCCCGCACCGGCCGAGGGCCCGCCCGGTCACCCATCACCGCGAGCAGCGCGGGGGTGAAGGTCAGTCCGACGGCGAGCGTGACGAGGATGGCGACCGCGATGGCCGGGCCGGTGGTGTTGAACAGCGCCAGCTTCGCCAGCACCATGCAGGCACTGCCGATGATGACCGTGAGCCCGGACGCCACCACGACGGGGCCGATCCGGCGTACCGATTCCACGATGCCGTCGCGCGCGTTCATCCCGCCGCGCATGGCTTCGTGGAAGCGGCTGATGAGAAAGACGGTGTAGTCCGTGCCCGCGCCCAGCACCAGCGCGGTGAGGAACGTGCCGGTGTAGGTCGACACCGGCAAGAAGCTCTGCCCGAGCAGTGACACCAGTCCGCGCGCGGTGAGCAGACCGACGCCGATGGTCGCGAGCGGCACCAGCGGCAGCAGCATCGACCGATAGAGCAGCAGCAGGATCACGATGATGATCGCGACGCTGACGATCGTCACGCGTCCGATGCTGTGCTGGATCTCGAGGGTGAGGTCGGCGATGCTCGCGACGTCGCCGGTCACATACCCATGCACGTCAGGCGGCCGGTCGCGGGCCACAGCTTGCCGCAGCCAGGCGACGTCCTGATCAGCCTGCGGTGACCCGACCGGATGTCGCAGTGACACCGGCACGTAGGTCGCGTCGCCGTCCGCACTCGTCAACGCTGTCTGCAGACTCGGTTGGGTCGTGTAGTCCTGCAGGTCGGCGACGTGAGCACGGCCGGCGTGCAGCCGGGCGGACAGAGCGCGGTAGTAGGCCTGGTCGGCGGGGTCCGCGGTGAAGCCCGGACCCCGCAGCACGACGAACGCGATCGAGCGGCCGTCGCCGCGGCCGAACGCCTTGTCCATCTGCCCGAGCGCCTGGATCGACGCCGAGCTCGCGGGCAGGAACGGCGTCGCGTCGCGAGCGACGACCTTCTCCAGCTGCGGTACGACGACGTTGAGCGCCACCGCGATGAGCAGCCAACCGCCGAGCACCCAGCGGGCGCGCCGGGTGGAGGCGGCAGCGAGGCGGCTGAGCGCGGTCGCACCGAACTGGCGGGGCGCCATGACAGAGGTGTTTCTCCAAAGCCGCCGCGGGAACCTCCCGCGCGCCGTTGTGATGTGGATCACGGGCAGCGATCCGAGGGGCTAGACGACGAGCAGGTCGAGGTGGGTCGGGGACGACGTCGCGAGCCGCCGGGTCAGCTCGTGCCACAGCTGGCGGTCGGTGCGGGTCGGTCGACCGGACGCGCGGTGCACCACGAGCGCCACCACCGGCACATCGAAGGTGCGGATGAGCCCGGCCAGGTCACGCAGGAACAGCTCGTCGATGTGGTGGGTGCCTTCGTCGACGGGCGCGCAAAGCGCCAGCCGGCCCCGCCGGTCGACGAGGGCGAGCCACAGCGAACCCTCGCTGTCGGGGGCGAGCCGGCCCCGCAGCTCGGCCGCGACCCGATCCTTCAGCGGAGTCGCGGAGCTCGTCGCTCGTGCGGTCGGCGGCATCGCTCCAGGGTGCCCGCGCCCGGCGCGTCGCGCGGTGCCGTCGCCGGGCCTTGTGGACGCCGGTCAGCCGACGGCCGCGCGGTGGACAGGAGCGGTCGGCAGCGCGCACACCCGGCTCCAGCCCTGCGGCAGGGCTCCGACCGCCTTGTTGAACCGGGACCGCTGGTGCTCCAGCGCGATCGAGGCGGTCAGCTCCACGAAGCCCTTCTCGCCGAAGCGGGCCCGCAGTTGCTGCACCAACTCGTCCTCGACCACCGCCGGGGTCGCGCTCAGCTGTTCGGCATAGTCGATCGCCATCCGCTCGTCCTCGTCGTAGGCCGCCGAGGCGCGCCACTCGTGCACGTCGCGGACCTTGGCTTCGTCCACGCCGGCCTTCACGACGAGGTGACTGCCGAAGTCGAGACACCACGGGCAGTCGATCATCGACGCGGCCTTGAGCACGGCCAGCTCGCGGACGTTGACCGGCAGGTGGCGCCAGGTCGCCTCGACCATCGTCTCCTGCACCGACCACGTCCAGAACACCCCGCCGTGTGCGGACCACTTCTCCAGCGGCTCGGGGACCTTGCCATAGCGCAACCGTGCGTAGGTCATCGCCAGTCGTCGGATCGGCTTCATCTCGTCATTCCTCTCGTCGTCACTCCATGAGGTACGACGATTCAGCCCGCCGAAGTGTGACGACCCCGGTCCACGTACTGAGCCACCCAGTCGCCGAGGGCGCGTGCGCAACCGTCGATCGTGTCGAGCCACGACTCACCGGCCGCCTCGTCGGCAGCGTCCGACACCGCCTTCACGCAGCGGAGCGCGACGCCGAACTCCGCGCACGTCGTTGCATAGCCATAGGCCTCCATGTCGACGAGGTGGATGCCGGCAGCCGCGATCCGCGTCGCGTCCGCAGCGTCCGACACGAACGCATCGCCGGTCGCGAGGGCGGTCACCCCGTCCGGCGGCATCGCGCACGGCACGGGCGGCCCGTCGGGATGAAGCGCGAAGCCACGAGCGACGGTCCTGCCGACCAGCGCGTCGATGGCGGCGTAAGGGAAGTCGTGCTGCGTGACATAGCCGATCTCGACCAGGCCGGTCACGAGCCCGTCGACCGCACCCGCCGTGCCGACATTGACGACAAGCGACGGCAGCGGGCCGTCTGCCAGCCGTTTGGCCAGCGCGGCCGCGGCGCGTGCCTTGCCGACGCCGGTGATCGCGATGTCGACGCCGGCCGGCAGATGTGCGACCTCCTCCGCGAGTGCGGCCACGACGAGCACGGTCACGGGCTGAGTCGGTGCAGCTTGTCGGGGTTGCGCACGGCGTGGATCGCCCGGATCTCGCCGTCGCCGACCTCGAGGGCATAGATGCCGATGACCTCGTCGGAGGTGCGGACCAGCATCGCGGGCGCCCCATTGGCACGCACCAGGTCGACGCGCAGATCCGGCGGCGCTTGCCGCACCAACCCGCGGAAGAACCGCGCGAGCCGCAGCCGTCCGTGCGCGGGGTCACGGATCGCCGACGCCTTGCCACCGCCGTCGGCGTAGAGCACCGCGTCGGCCGCGAGCAGGTCGGCGAGCGGTTGCACCTCACCGGTCATCGAAGCCGCGAGGAACCGGTGCATCAGCTCGTCCGCCTGGGCCCGGTCGGCGAGGAACCGCGGCGCACCGGCACGGGTGAGCCGTTGCTGCGCCCGGCGGTAGTGCTGCCGCACGTTGGCCGGTGAGCTCTCGAGCAGCGCCGCGATCTCGCCGTGCGGATAGCTGAACGCCTCGCGCAGCACGAACACCGCGCGCTCGACCGGGGTCAGCTGCTCGAGCACCATGAGCAGGCCGAGCGATAGCGTGTCGCGCGTCTCTACGACATCGGCCGGGCTCTCCCAGTCGGTGACCAGCGGCTCGGGCAGCCAGGTGCCGACATAGTCGACCCGAGTGCGCCGGGCCGAGCGCAGGGTGTCGATCGAGAGTCGCGCGGTGATCGAGAACAGATAGGCACGCGGGTCGTTGATCTCGCCGTGGTCGTGATCGGTGCGCTGCCACCGCAGGTAGGTGTCGGAGACGATGTCCTCTGCGTCGGCGATCGAGCCGAGCATGCGATAGGCCAAGCCGAACAGCGCGCCGCGATGGGCGAGGAAGACGTCGTCGGCGGCCTGCACCGTCATGGGTGGGAGGCTAGCGACCGTGCGACGCGTCCGCGTGCCCGCAGGGCTGCTCGTGCCCGCTCCGATGCTGGTGCTCGGCGCCGTGGCGAGCGTCCAGAGCGGTGCCGCGATCGCGACGAAGCTGTTCCCCGTGGCCGGACCTGCCGGCACGGTGCTGCTGCGCATCGGGTTGTCGGCGGTGCTGCTGGTTGCGGTCGCGCGCCCGACGCTGCGCGGCCGGACCGCGTCCGACCTCGGCTGGGCGGTCGCGTTCGGCTGTGTGCTCGCTGCGATGAACGTGACCTTCTACGAGGCGCTCTCGCGCGTGCATCTCGGTGTCGCGGTCACCGTCGAGTTCATCGGGCCGTTGACGGTCGCGGTCGTGGGCTCGCGCCGGCTGCTCGACATGGTGTGGGTGGTGCTCGCCGCGCTCGGCGTGGTGCTCCTCAGCTCGGGCGGCGGGCATGTCGACCGGTTGGGATTGCTGCTCGCGCTGCTCGCGGGTGGCTTCTGGGCCGGCTACATCCTGTTGGCGCAGCGGGTCGGAGCCGCGTTCCCCGGAGCCTCGGGCCTGACCATCGCCTTGGTCGTCGGCACGATCGGGCTCGCGCCGTTCGGCATCTGGTCGGCGCGCGGCGCGCTGCTCGACCCGTCGGTGCTGTGGCGGGGTGCCGCGGTGGCGATCCTGTCCTCCGCCGTGCCCTACTCGCTCGAGCTGTTCGCCTTGCGCCGGCTGCGAGCGTCCGTGTTCGGCGTACTCATGTCGTTGGAGCCGGCCTTCGCCGCCCTGTCCGGGTTGGTGTTCCTCGGCCAGCACCTGCGTGCGCGTGAGTGGGTCGCGGTTGGGTGCGTCATGGGCGCGTCGATCGGCGCCACCCGTCGGGCCGCGCCCGAGGAGCAGCCGATCGAGCCGGGTGCGACGCCGACCGAGGTGGTGGCGGCATGACGGCACCACGGGTGGAGCTGCTGCGCGACCTCGAGCGGGAGACGGGTTGGGTGCTGCTGGTCGACGGCGTCGAGCAGTCCTATGTCGATGTGGCCGACCCGATGCATCTCGAGTTCGAATACATGCAGCACATCGGTCTCGTGCTGGATGCAGCCCGACCGCGACCCGACCCGGTGGTCGCGGTGCATCTGGGCGGTGGGGCGTTCACGTTGCCGCGCTGGTTGTCGGCGACCCGCCCCGGATCGCGGCACGTCGTCGTCGAGACCTCGGCCGAGGTGCTCGACGTGATCGCGCCGCTGCGGGTCGGTGCCGACTGCGAGATCATCGTCGACGACGCCATGTCGGCTGTCGCTGCCCTGCCGCCGGCAGCTGCTGATCTCGTCATCTGGGA
>JAVEEH010000183.1 GCA_030840545.1 Frankiaceae bacterium
AGCGCCCGCCGGCGCATCTGCGCCTTGGACAGCTGCGGTTCGTGCGCGCGCAACGTCTCGAGAAAGTGGTCCGAGATGCGCATCAGCGGGTTGAGCCGGGTCATCGGCTCCTGAAAGATCAATCCCAGCTGCGGACCGCGCAGTGCGCGGAGCTGACGTTTCGGCATGGTCACCAGGTCCTGGCCCTGAAAGAGCACCTGGCCGGCGGTCTTCGCAGCATCGGGCAGCAGCCCGAGCACCCCTCGGCCCAGCGTGGACTTGCCGCAGCCCGACTCACCGACGAGCCCGAGTGTCTCGCCCCGCCGCAGCTCGAAGGAGACACCGTCGACGGCGCGCACCGCCCCGCGGGCTGTGCCGTACCAGACGCGCAGGTCGCGGACGGAGAGGACGGGGCCGTCCGAGATCGGCACGTCACCGTCAATGAGTGTCAGCGGAGGTCACCTCGCCCTCGACGTCGTCGACGATGTTGACGGGCAGCAGCTGCGGCCGGCGCAGCACCGGGTTGAGGAGATCGTTGAGACTCTCGCCGACGAGTGTCAGTCCGGTGACCAGCAGCACGATGGCCAGCCCGGGATAGACCGACGTCCACCAGATTCCGCCGCTGGCCTCGCCGAGCGCCCGCTGCAGGTCATAGCCCCACTCCGCCGCCTCGGTCGGCTGGACGCCATAGCCGAGGAAGCCCAGTCCGGCGAGTGTCAGCAGTGCGTCGGCGGCGTTGAGCGTGCCGATGACAGGCACGTTCTGTACGACGTTGCCGAAGACGTAGCGACCGATGACCGTGCGCGGCTTCGCCCCCAGCACGCGGGCAGCTTCGACGTAAGGCTCCTCGCGGACGCTGATGACACTGTTGCGGATGACGCGGAAGTACTGCGGGATGTAGACGACCGTGATGGAGATGGCGGCGGACATGATGCCGCTGAAGCTCGCGCCGAGGAAGCCGAACTTCCCGCGCAGCAGGAACGCGACCAGGATCGCGAGCAGCAACGACGGGAAGGCGAACATCGCGTCCATGACGAGGACCAGCAGCCGGTCGAGTGGTCCGCCGTAGTAGCCGGAGAACAGTCCGAGCGGCACGCCGACCAGCATCGAGATGACCACCGCGATGACGATCACCTCGAGCGCGGTGCGCGAGCCATAGACGATATGGCTGAACACGTCGGTCGACATGATGTTGGTGCCGAACCAGTGCACCGAGGACGGCGGGCCGCTCTTGGGGAAGCGGTGCCCGTGACTGTCGAGGTACTGGTCGAAACGGTACGGCGAGATCCACGGCGCGAAGATGGCGAACACGACGAACACCAGCACCAGCACGCCACCGATGTAGAGCACCCACTTGGGCAGTCCACGCGCCTCCCCCACCGGAGCCAGAGCGCGGCGCAGACCGGCAAACCGGCCCCGTCGCACCCCGCGGGTCGTCTCGGCCGTCGCGGCGGTCGGCGTCATGAACTCGCTCGTCACGAGTACCTCACCCGTGGGTCGATGAGAGCCGTGACGATGTCGATGACCAGGCTCACCCCGACCACGATCAGCGCAAACACGGTGACGATGCCCTGCACCGCGACATAGTCGCGCTGGTTGAGGTAGAAGATCAGCGCGTGCCCGATGCCGGGCCAGTTGAACGTGGCCTCAGTGAGGACCGCGCCGGACATCAACAGTGCCGCCTGCAGACCCACGACGGTGACGACGGGCACCAACGCATTGCGGAAGGCGTGCCGCAGCACCACCCGTGTCTCGCTGATCCCACGGGCCCGGGCTGCCTCGATGTAGTCGTGCTTGAGCGTCTGGATCACGTTGACCCGGACCAGCCGGATGAACACTCCGCAGACGAGGAGCCCGAGCGTCACGCCGGGCAGGATCAGATGGACGAGCACGTTCCGGAAGTCGCCCCAGCTGCCGTTGATGAGCGCGTCGACCAGATAGATGTTGGTGTGCGCGTGCTGGCTCAGGTCGATGTTCTGCAACACGTCAGCCTGGCCGGAGCTCGGCAGCCAGCCGAGCTTGGCGACGAACAGCAGCTGGAGCAGGATGCCGACCCAGAACACCGGTGCGGCGTAGGTGAGGATGCCGAACAGCCGGCCGATCACGTCGATCGGCGTATCTCGGAACCGGCCGATGAGGACCCCGATGCTCAGACCCAGGACGAGGGCGACGAACATCGCTGCCGCCGACAGCTCCAGGGTCGCAGCGCCCTCATGGGCGAGCACATTGGTCACCGAGCGGTTCTCGCTGAGGACCTGGCCGAAGTCGCCGTGCAGCACCCCGCCGACGTAGCGGCCGTACTGGACGATCAACGGCTTGTCGAAGCCGAGCTCGTGCCGCTTCTGTTCGATGACCGCGTGCGGCACCCGCCCGCCGAGCGACGCCTGGACCGGGTCTCCCGGCGCGACCCGCATGAGGACGAAGACGACGGTGAGCAGGATCCACACCATGGGAATCACCAGCAGCAACCGCGTGAGGAGATAACGCGGTAGGGAGCCGCTGGAGCGGCTCACCGGGCGAGGATGGCGCAGGTCAAGGAAGGCTTCTCCTGGCGTGAGAACAACGAGCCGGTGCCGGAGTCCTCCGGCACCGGCTCGTGTCTGACTAGGCCTTGCCGAGCACCCAGAAGCGGAAGATGTAGTCCGGCTTCAGCGTGTCGGCCAAGCCCGTGATCGTCCCGTGGGTGACCGCGATCTGCGTTCCCTGCCAGATCGGGATGACCGGCGCGTCGGCAACCGACTTCTCCTGGATCGCCTTGAAGTCGGCCGTCCGCTTCGTCAGGTCCGTGGTCCCCTGCTCGGCCTTCAACAACGCGTCCACGGCGGAGTTGCTGTAGTGGTCGTTGAGGAACGAGGTCGACCCGTAGAACTGGCCGACGTAGTCGTCGGTGTCCGGGTAGTCCGGGAACCAACCGAGCTGGTAGATCGGGCACTTGTCAGCCAGGCAGTTGCCGGTGTACTGCTCCCACTCCGTCGACTGCAGGTCCACCTTGAACAACCCGCTCGCCTCGAGCTGCCGCTTGATCTCCGTGTACTCGTCACCCGACAGCGAGCCGTAGTGCGTCGGTGTCCACCAGATCTGCAGGTTGACCGGCGTCTTCACGCCGGCGTTCTGCAGCTCTGCGGCGGCCTTCGTCTTGTCGCCGCCGGTGCCGAACTCGGTCTGGTAGACGTCCTCCTGCCCGGCCAGGCCCTTGGGCACCATCGAGTAGAGCGGCTGGACGGTGTCCTGGTAGACGTTCTTCGCGATCGATGCCCGGTCCACGATGAACGCAGCCGCGCGGCGGATCGCCCGCTTCTGCGCCGCGTTGGAGCCAGGCATCGTCTTGAGGTTGAACACCATGTAGCGGATCGCGCCACCCGGACCGGCGACCTGGTTGACGCCACTCTTGCCTTTGAGCTGACCGAGTGCGGTCGGGCTAAGCCCCGGGTAGACGACGTCGACGGTGCCCTTGGTGATGTCGAGCTTGAGCGCGTTCTCGTCCTGGTAGTACTTGATGACGAGACCGGCGTTGGCAAGCTGCAGATCGCCGCCGTAGTCCTTGTTGGGCACGAACTGCGCGAGCTGGTTGGGCTGGTAGGTCTGCAACGAATAGGGGCCCGAGCCAACGATCGACGTGTCGGCCAGCTTCTTGTCCGCCGGGAACACCTTCGAGTCCACGATCGCACCGGCGCCCGTCGAGATGATGAAGTTCCACAGGGCGTTGGGGCTGGCGAGGTGGAACACGACCTTGTCGGTGCCGACAGCTTCGGTCTTGACCTTGGCCAACAGGCTGGACGGGCCGCTCGGGTCGTTGATCTTGATGACCCGGTCGAAGGAGAACTTCACGTCCTGTGCGGTGACCGGGTCACCGTTGGAGAACTTCTGACCGGCCTTGAGGGTGCAGGTCCAGGTCTTGAAGTCGGTGGACGGGTCGCAGGACTGCGCCGCGTCGGGCACCGTCTTCTCCGTGGCCGGGTCGAGCCGCACCAGGGTCTGGTAGACGTTGTAGATGACGTTCCAGCTGGGCAGGTCGTAGGCGCCCGCCGGGTCGAAGGACACGGGCTTGTCGGTGCTGCCCCAGATGATCGTCTTGCCGGCGTTGCCCCCGCCGCCGCCGCCACCGCCGCCGCTGCTGCTTCCGCCGCAGGCCGCGGCGCCGAGCATGACCGCCGTGGTCGCAAAAGCCAGGCCGGCACGCCACTGTGCCTTGCGCATGCAAAGCTCCTCCCGATCGGATGTCAGGGCGCAGTCAATCCGAACCGGGCGAATACGGCAACGTCCGGGGGCCCGCCGCGACCTGATCGTTACCGAGTCGGCCGTGCCGGGCGCTGATTCAGAACAGAACGGACATGAACGTGTCGACATCGATGAAGCCGACCCGTTCGTAGGCTCGCCGGGCGGCGGTGTTGAAGTCGTTGACATAGAGGCTGACCGCCGGGGCGACCGAGCGCAGGCACTCGCCGACCACCGCGGCCATGCCGGCCACGGACAGGCCCTGGCCGCGCAGCGCCGGGTCCACCCAGACGCCCTGGATCTGGCAGGCGGTCGAGGTGACGGCACCGACCTCGGCCTTGAACACGACCCGGCCGTCCTCGATGCGCGCGAAGGACCGGCCGGCCTGCACGAGCTCGGAGACGCGAGCGCGATACAGAGCGCCGCCGTCACCGGCCACGGGCGACACACCGACCTCCTCGGTGAACATCGCGATGCTGGCCGGCAGCAGCACGTCGAGCTCGTCGACTGCGACCCGGCGCACGAGCGGGTCAGGCGCAATGGTCGGCTCGGCGGTCGCCACCATCAGCGGCTGGCACGGCCGGACGTCGCGGGCGGCGCCCCAGGCCGGCTCGAGCAGCCGCCACATGGGTTGGACCATCCGGGCCGCTCCGACGATCGACGAGCAGCGCCGGCCCTGGCGGCGGGCCCGGTCGGTGAACCCGCGCAGGGCCAGGTCGTCGCCGAGGATCGGCACCAGGTTGGCGCCGGCATAGCAGAGCCCGGTCATCTCGCCGTCCACGCTGTGCGCCCACATCTCCGCGCCCAGCCGCCACGGCTGCAAGCCGACGGTCTCCACCCGGGACTGCACGAACACGTTGGCGACCGGGTCACGGTTGAGGATCTCGAGCACGGCGGGAACGTCGCGGTCGTCGAGGACGCGCACCGGCGTGGTCCTCAGCACGGGGCTCCCTCACCCGTCGTACGACGCCGGGGCATGTCGGCTCAGGAAGCCGTGACGGACGGCTCGCCGGACTCGACCCCGGCGGCCTGCATCTCCTCGGCCATCCGCAGGGCCTCCTCGACGAGGGTCTCGACGATCTGCGCCTCGGGCACGGTCTTGATGACCTCCCCCTTGACGAAGATCTGGCCTTTGCCGTTGCCGGAGGCCACCCCGAGATCAGCCTCGCGTGCCTCACCGGGGCCGTTGACGACGCAGCCCATGACCGCCACCCGCAGAGGGACCGTCATCCCCTCGAGTCCGGCCTGCACCTTCTCGGCGAGCGTGTAGACGTCGACCTGGGCCCGGCCGCATGAGGGGCACGACACGATCTCGAGCCGGCGCTGGCGCAGGCCGAGCGACTCGAGGATGCCGATGCCGACCTTGACATCCTCGACCGGCGGCGCGGAGAGCGAGACGCGGATCGTGTCGCCGATGCCGTCTGCCAGCAGGGCACCGAACGCGACCGCGGACTTGATAGTGCCCTGGAACTGCGGACCGGCTTCGGTGACGCCGAGATGCAGCGGATAGTCGCAGCGCTCGGACAGGAGGCGGTAGGCCTGGATCATCACCACCGGATCGTGGTGCTTGACCGAGATCTTGATGTCACGGAAGTCGTGCTCCTCGAACAGCGAGCACTCCCAGAGCGCGCTCTCGACGAGCGCCTCCGGAGTCGCCCGGCCATATTTCTCCAACAGCCGCTTGTCGAGGGATCCGGCGTTGACACCGATGCGGATCGGGGTGCCCGCGTCGTTCGCCGCCTTGGCGATCTCCTTCACCTTGTCGTCGAACTGCTTGATGTTGCCCGGGTTGACCCGCACCGCGGCACAGTTGGCGTCGATCGCGGCGAAGACGTACTTCGGCTGGAAGTGGATGTCGGCGATGACCGGGATCTGCGAGTGCTTGACGATCTCGGCGAGCGCGTCGGCGTCGTCCTGGGTGGGACACGCGACCCGCACGATCTGGCATCCGGTCGCGGTCAGCTCGGCGATCTGCTGCAGTGTCGCGTTGACGTCCGCGGTGGGGGTTGTCGTCATCGACTGGACGCTGACCGGCGCCTCGCCGCCGACCTTCACCCCACCAACGTCGATCTGACGGGTGACCCGTCGCTTGGCCAGCGACGGTGGCGGGAGCTCGGGCATCCCGAGTGAGACCGGGATGCTGCCTTCGGTGGCCATCGGTCCCTATCCGTTCACGTTGATGGGCCTGAAGATGTCGGCGTACAGGAGGATCAGTGACATGCCCACGAACGCCACAAACACAGCGTAGGTGACGGGAATGACCTTGTTGAGGTCTACACGGCCCGGGTCGCGGCGGCCGACGAGTCGGTAGAGCCGCGAGCGCGCCTGCTCGAACACGAGAATGCCGACATGTCCGCCGTCGAGCGGCAGCAACGGCACCATGTTGAACACGCCGATGAAGAAGTTGAGCCCGGCCATGAGCAGGAAGAATGCACCCACCTTCACCGACGTCGGGATCCCCTGGGCGCTGGCGATCTGACCGCTGAACTGGCTCGCGGCCACGACGGTGCCGACGTCGTTGGGGCCCCGCTGACGACCGGAGAGCACGTCGCCGAGAGTCGCCGGGATGCGGCCCAGCCCCTTGATCGACTGGGTGAAGTAGTCCCCCAACGTCGAGAACGTCCGGGGCACAGCCGCGATCGGGCTGACCGACGGCGGGTCAGGCACTGGGTTGAGCAGCACACCGATCTTCGCGACGGTCTCGGTCTTGCCTTTCACCGTCTGCTGGACCGCGGTGGGCGTGAGGGAGAGGCTCAGCCGCTGGCCGCGCCGGTCGACCACGAGGTTGACGGGCGTGCCGACGTGCAACGCGTTGCGCAAGGTGTCCTGCTGGGTGACCGGCTGCCCGTTGACGCCGAGGACCCGGTCGCCGGACTTCAGCACGCCCTGGGCCGGACTCACCGGGTCGGTCGGGCGGCACTGGGTGCGGTGGACGTCGGTGATGACGCACTTCGGGACCGAGTCGATGTAGATGGCGGACCGGCTGGAGCTGAGATCGCCGGCGAACACGAGCACGAGGTAGGTCATCAGGATCGCGAGGATGAAATGCACGATCGAACCGGCCGAGAGCACGATCGCCCGTTGCGGAGCCGGCTGCTTGTAGAAGGCGCGGTCCTCGTCGCCCGGATCGAGCTCCTCGAGCGGTGTCATGCCGACGATCTTCACGAAGCCACCGGCCGGGATCGCCTTGACGCCGTATTCGGTCTCGCCCCGCCGGAACGACCACAGCGTCGGGCCGAAGCCGAGGAAGAAGCGCGTCGCCTTCATGCCGAACTTCTTGGCAGTGAGAAAGTGCCCGGCCTCGTGCAACATGATCGAGGCGAGGATGACGAGCACCGCACCGACGACTCCGAGCGCTGTCATCGACCCGGTCCCTTCGTCGTCAGCTCGTTGGCACGCCGCCGCGCCCATGACTCCGCGGCGAGGACGCTCGCGACGGTGAGCGCCGACCCGCCGGCGTCTGCGTGCTCGGCGACGACAGCCGCAACCGTGTCGACGATGCCGAGGAAGGGCAGCCGACCGTCCAGGAACGCCGCAACCGCTTCCTCGTTGGCAGCGTTGTAGACCGCCGGGGCCGTCCCGCCGCGCGCACCCACCTCGCGCGCGAGCTGCACGGCGGGAAACGCCTCGTCGTCGAGCGGCAGGAACTCCCAGCTGGCACCACTCGACCAGTCGATCGGCGACGCGGCCGCCGGGACGCGGTCCGGCCAGGCCAAGGCGACGGCGATCGGCAAGCGCATGTCCGGCGGGCTTGCCTGCGCGATCGTCGACCCGTCGATGAACTCGACCATGGAATGCACGACCGACTGGGGGTGGACGACGACGTCGATGTCGTCGTAGGGCAGATCGAAGAGGAAGTGCGCCTCGATCACCTCGAGTCCCTTGTTGACCAGTGTCGCCGAGTTGCAGGTGACCACCGGGCCCATGTCCCAGGTGGGGTGTGCGAGGGCCTGCGCGGGGGTCACGTCGGTCAGCTCGTCCCGGCCGCGGCCGCGGAACGGGCCACCGCTCGCGGTGAGCACCAGCCGGCGCACCTCGCTCCTCGCGCCGGCCCGCAGACACTGCGCCAGGGCAGAGTGCTCTGAGTCGACCGGAACCAGCTGACCCGGCCGGGCCCGCGCGGTGACCAACGGTCCGCCGGCGACGAGCGACTCCTTGTTGGCGAGAGCAAGCGTGTGACCGGCCTCGAGAGCGGCGAGGGTCGGCGCCAGCCCGATCGACCCCGTCATCGCGTTGAGGACGAGGTCGGCATCGGGCCAGGCGGCGAGCTCGGCGGCCGCGTCCGGACCGGCCAGCAGCTTGGGCATCGAGAACTCACCACGGCTGTAACCCGCGCCCTGAGCGGCGGCGTAGAGCGCCAGCTGCACGTCCTCGGCAGCGCTCGCCTTGGCGACTGCCACCGCTTGGACGCCGAGCTCGAGTGCCTGGGCCGCGAGCAGCTCCGGCCGGTCACCCCCGGCGGCGATGCCCACCACCCGGAACCGCTCCGGGTTGGCGCGGACGATGTCGATGGCCTGGGTGCCCACCGAGCCGGTGGAGCCGAGCAGAACGACGTCGCGGGTCACAGAACCATTGTCGCCCAACCCGGGCGTCACCCGGCGGCCAGCACGAACGGCGTCGTCCTGCGACCCCCGGCCTGAAGCCTCAGAGCGCGAGGGACCACACCGAGCGACCGAACGTCGAGACGTAGAGCCGATGGTTCGTCGAGACATAGCGGACATGTGTCACGGGCGCTCTGGGCAGACCTCGGCCGAGCAGGTGCCAGCGGATGGTCGTGGCGCTGCTGGTGAACACACCGACGTCGCTCGCGAGATAGAGCCGACCCCCGATGACGGAGAGGTCGTTCACCGGCGCTTGCGGCAGGTTGGCGCTGATGTTGGTCCAGGTCGCGCCCTGGTTCTTGGTGCGGAAGACATAGGCGGTGTGGTTGCCGGCCCGAAAGCCGCTGTAGGTCACATAGACGGTCTTCGGTCGGGTCGGGTCGATCTGGACGTGGCTGATCCAACGGGTCGGCAGCGCCGAGGATTGGATACGGGTCCACGCCGGGCCGCCGGTCGTTGTCGTCCAGAGCAGCCCGTTGTCCGTTCCCGCCCACAACACGTTGGCGTTCTGCCGGCTCACGGCAAGGGTGGTGACCGTGCCGTAGTGCGCGGCATAGAGCGGGTTGACCTCGGTGCCGGGATCGACGTTGCCCAGGTCCGCGCTGATCGGTGCCCAGGTGGAACCGCCGTCGACGGACTTGTTCACGATGTCGCCGGCGTAATAGACGGTCGCGGGGTTGCGCGGGTCGAAGGCCATCGGGGTGAAGTAGTTGTGCCGGTCCGACACCGTCTGCTGGTCGAACTCGTTCATGGTGGCGCCGCCGTCGGTGGACACGGCGCATGAACCGTACTGGTAGCAGGCGAAGACGTTGTTCTTGTTTCTGGGGTTGATGAGGTTCTGCTGGCCGTCGCCGCCGTAGTAGGCGGCCCAGCCGCCGTTGCCCCAGCTCCGGACCGACCCGTTGTCCTGCAATCCGCCGTTGATGCGGCTGGGGTCCTGCTCGCTGACGTCGAGACCGTCGAACTGCGTCCACGGCTCGTAGACGGCCTTGATCCAGCTGTTGGATGCTCCGCCGGCGTCCGACCGGTAGACGCCGCCGTCGTCGCCGAGGTAGACGAGGTTGTCGACCCGCCTGTCGAACGCCATCGTGTGCTGGTCCGAGTGCGGACCGCCCGAGATCGAGAACGATGCACCGCTGTCCGTCGACCGGTAGAGGTCGAGCCCCGCGACGAAGACATGCGAAGGGTGCAGTGGGTCCACCCAGAGATGCGCGAACCACCAGCCGTAGACGTACTGCGAGTCGGCCAGGTCTGACTGGGCCTGCTGCGGAGCCGTCCAGGTCGCGCCGTGGTCCTTCGACACGAAAAACGCCTCGAAAGCCCCGAGTGGGTCGTTGGCATAAATCATGTAGACGTTGGCCGGGTGGCTCGGGTCGACCGTCACACCGATGCGGCCGTTGCCCTTGCTGTCCGCCAGCAGGCCGTTGCCGGTGCCGAGGCGGGTCCAGCTCTGGCCGCGGTTGGTCGTGCGCCACAGACCGGACCCGACGCCGGTGTAGGTGCGGACGTCGGGGTGCCGGATGTGATCCCACATGCCGACATAGATCCGGCTCGGGTTCTTCGGGTCGACGGCGACGTCCGATGCGCCGGTGGTCGAGTTCGGCGGTTGCAACGACCGGGTCCAGGACCGGCCGCGGTCGCCGCTGACGTAGAGGCCGCGCTGACCGCCCGGCACGTAGAGGTTGCCGGAGACGGCGGCGTAGAGGCGTCGCGGGTTGGCCGGGTCCACGACGAGGCGGGCGATGGTGCTGGACCGGCGTAGGCCGAGATGCCGCCAGGAGCGGCCACCGTCGGTCGAGCGGTAGATCCCGTCCCCGCCATAGGTGATGCTGCCGCCGCCAGGGTTGGTCTCACCGGTGCCGACATAGATGGTGCCGTCGCGGGCGATGGCGATGGCCCCGATGGACTGGGGATAGGAGCGCGGCCACACCGCCGCGAAGGTGCGGCCGCGGTTCGTGGTCTTCCAGACTCCCCCGCCGGCAGTGGCGGCGTAGACGGTGCCGACGCGTTTCGGGTCGAGGGCGAGGTCGACCACGCGACCACCGATGTTCGTGGGGCCTTCCAGCCGCCACCGGGCAGCGGCGAGTCCCGGTGCTTCCTGCCGCGTAGCCGCCGCGACCGCCGCTCGTTGTCTCGCCACTGCGCGGAAGTCCGCCGCGCTCGGGGCGGCACCCGTGGCCGAGCGGCTGTAGAGATAGCCGTCCTCAGGGCCCATCGTGTCGTCGGCTTCGCCGATCGCGCTCTGCGCGGCGCGGGCGGGGTGGACGCGGCCGCCGACAACCGATCGGGCCGTGCCGATGGCGAGGAATGTCAGCACAAGGAGAGCCAGTGCGACAGCCAGCGAGAGGCGCCTGGTCCGTCGTGGCGCGCCGATCCTTGTCATCGGGCGAGTCTTTCGCCCGGCCTTCGGCCCGGCAAGGCAGGTGCGCCGCGCTGCCGGCGGGTGATGACGGAGCCGGCGGCCTGTGTCTCCGGGCGCTCGATCCTCCATCACATCAGGATGGCGACCTCCGGTGCGCGGTGCGTGCTGTCGCGCACGGTTGGCTGCAGACAGGTCGAGTCGTCGAACGACACCGCGATGTGCCCGTTGCGAAGCAAAGCGACGCTCTCGTAGTCATAGCGATAGCCCGCGGAACCGGTCACATCGTTGGCCGTGTTGAGGTCGCCCTTGCCGACCAGGTATGTCTTCAGGAGCCTCGGCCGCGGCTGGCTGCTGTCCACGCGGAACACCATGTCGTGACCGTTGCCGGCGCTGTCATCGAAACGAGCCGAGACGACGGCCTGGCCCAGCCGCCCGTTGGCGACCACGTCAAACAGCGTCTGCGTCTCGAGCTTCACCCCGGCGCCGGGCGGAGGCTTGAGCGTCGTATAGCTCCAGTGCACCCCGCCGTCGCGAGACGTGGCGAGCACGAGCGACCCATAGCCGGCCGACGGATAGACCTCGGTGAGGAAGCCCCGCGAGTCCTGGCGGACGACGCCGACGAAAGAGCCGCGCGTGGTGACGCACTGCCATGTCGACGTCGCCGGCATCAGCCGCGCGACCGGGCAGGCCTTGCTGCCGGTGAGGTCCTCGGAGTTGGCGAAGCGCAACACGCCGCCACCGCTCAGGGGCAAGGTGCCGGTGCCGGGGTGAGGCTGCCACCAGTCGGCGTCCGAGTTGCGGACGACCGGGATCCGGAACTTGCCCACGGGGGCCTGCTTCTCGTCGTAGTAGGAGAACGACGGGTCGCTGTAGTCGAGGCCGTCCGGGCTGAATGTGTCGATGTCCTTCGTCAGCCCGCCGCCGGTGACGTCGAGCACATGTGCGGTCTTGGCACCACTCAGGGTGAAGGGCCCCTTCGCGTAGGTCAGCCACGGCCGGTCATAGAACGGCGACTTCATCACGACCTCGGATGCCTGCCAGGTGTTGCTCTGCGCGGTGTAGCGATAGGCCTGCAGGTGGTCACCGCTGTAGGCGTCCCAGGTGACCCCGTAGACGTCGCCACCCGGCCCGGTGACCGTCGCGCCTTCGCCACCTGCGATTGCCGGACCGTTGTCGTTCTGGTCCGGGATGTCGAACGTGACTTCGTACCAATGCTTGCCCTCGTCCGGGGTGTACCAGGGGTAGGTGCCGCCCGACTCGATGACCCGACCGTTCGGTGTCGCGCTGACGTAGGTCTCGCAGCAGTTGCCTCCGGCCGGGGAGATGCGCCACCGCGCGGATCCGGTGCGCTTCCCGCGCGCGTCGTAGACCGGGTAGGACGACGTGCGCACGGCCACCTTCACGAGCCGCGGGGTGGCCCCGCTGGACGGCAGCGGACCAGAGCCGGCGGCGCCGGCGAAGGCAGTGGCAGAGCCGAGCGCCAGGGTGGCGAAGGCCGCGGCGAGCAGATGTCGACGGTTCATGCCGCCGACTTCGACAGCGGGCACCCCTTCCCTCCCATTGTGCGGATTCCACATCTGGCGCCGGTCCGGACAAGCGGTTACGTTGCTGGTCATGGGCGAGACGACGGTTCCACAACAACGGCGGATCATCACGGAGGTCCCTGGACCGCGCTCCCGCGAGCTCATGGACCGCCGGCGCGCGGCGCTTCCGACCGGCGTCGGGACGACGTTGCCCGTCTTCGCCGCGCGGGCGCAGGGCGGCATCGTCGAGGACGTCGACGGCAACCGGTTCATCGACTTCGCCGCGGGCATCGCGGTCACGACTGTCGGGTCCGCGGCACCGCGGGTCGTCGCGGCTGTGGCCGCCCAGCTCGAGGCGTTCACGCACACCTGTTTCCAGGTCACGCCGTATGAGAGCTACGTCGCCGTCTGCGAGGCACTCAACCGGCTGACCCCGGGCACCCACGACAAGAGGTCGTTCCTCGTCAACTCAGGCGCCGAGGCTGTCGAGAACGCGGTCAAGGTGGCCCGCTATGCGACCGGCCGCTCGGCTGTCGTGGCGTTCGACCACGGCTTCCACGGACGCACCCTGCTCGGCATGTCCCTGACCGGCAAGGTGATGCCTTACAAGCAGGGGTTCGGGCCGTTCGCGCCGGAGGTCTATCGCGCGGCCTACTCCTATCCGTTCCGCGGCACTGGGGACCTGGCGTCAACCTTGGCCATGCTGGACAAGACCGTCGGTGCGACGAACATCGCGTGCGTCGTCGTCGAGCCGATCGCCGGCGAAGGCGGGTTCATCGTGCCGGCGCCCGGGTGGCTGTCCGGGCTCGAGGCATGGTGCCGGGACAACGGCGTGCTGTTGGTGGCCGACGAGGTGCAGACCGGGTTCGGGCGCACCGGCGCGTGGTTCGCCTGCGAGCACGAGGGTGTGGTGCCCGACATCGTCGCAACTGCGAAGGGGCTGGGCGGCGGCCT
>JAVEEH010000098.1 GCA_030840545.1 Frankiaceae bacterium
CGGCAGGATGGCGCTGCTCGGGACCCCATGCGTGACGAGGTAGTTCTGGGCCGCGCGTGCCTCGGTGAACGTGTCACCGGGCTGCTTGCCGCCGACGGTGATGATGCGCGGCGCGACGTGTTCGTCGTACAGCGTCTTGGCATGGTCGAGGCGGGCGGCGAAGACCGCGGATGGCGTGCCGTTGTACTGGCTGGCGCCGAGCACGACGATCGCGTCCGAGCGGGGGTGGTGGTCCTGGCGGGCCACCCACCAGATGTGACCGGCGACGTAGCCGACCACGACGGTGACGCCCAGGAACAGACCGAAGAAGATCTTGAGCGCGAGCTTGAGCCAGAAGATGGGTGTCAACGGCTGTCGCTGCCGGCCGTCTCCACAGCTGCACGACCCGCCTCGAGCCGGGCCACCGGCACGCGGAACGGAGAACAGGACACGTAGTCGAGCCCGACGCGATGGAAGAAGTGCACCGACTCGGGATCGCCGCCGTGCTCGCCGCAGACGCCGACCTTGAGGTCAGGGCGGGTCTTGCGGCCTTCCTCGGTGGCGATCTCGACCAGCCGGCCGATTCCTTCGGCGTCGAGCGTCTCGAACGGGCTGACGCCGAAGATGCCCAGGTCGATGTAGCGGCCGAAGAACGCGCCCTCGACGTCGTCGCGGGAGAAGCCCCAGCCCATCTGGGTGAGGTCGTTGGTGCCGAAGGAGAAGAAGTCGGCGGCCTCGGCGATCTGGCCCGCGGTGAGCGCCGCGCGAGGCACTTCGATCATCGTGCCGATCAAGGTGTGCACGCTCTGACCGGTCTCTTCGGCCACGGCCGCGATGATGCCTTCGGCCTCTTCCCGGACGACTTCGAGCTCTTGTACGGCGCCGACCAGCGGCACCATGATCTCGGGCCGAGGGTCCTTGCCCTGCTTGCGCAGCTCAGCGGCGGCTTCGGCGATCGCGCGGACCTGCAAGGCAAAAAGGCCCGGAATCACCAGTCCGAGGCGCACCCCGCGCAGGCCGAGCATCGGGTTCTGCTCGTGCAGGCGCTGGACGGCGTCGAGCAGCTTGCGGTCCTCGTCGCTCACCTTCTGGTCGGTGGCCTCGGCGACGGCGATGCGGCTGGACAGCTCGGTCAGGTCGGGCAGGAACTCGTGCAGCGGCGGGTCGATCAACCGGACGGTGACCGGCAGCCCGTCCATCGCGGTGAAGATGCCGATGAAGTCTTCACGCTGCAGCGGGAGCAACGCCTCGAGCGCCTTGGCCTGCGCGTCCGCACCCTCGGCAAGAATCAGCCGTTCGACGTGCTTGCGCCGGTCGCCGAGGAACATGTGCTCGGTGCGGCACAGGCCGATCCCTTCGGCGCCGAAACGCCGGGCGCGCTCGGCGTCCTCGGCGGTGTCGGCGTTGGCCCGGACGCCGAGGCGGCGTTCTCCGTCGGCTTGGCTGATGAGACGGTCGACCGCGGCCACGAGCGGGTCGGCATCGGCCTTGATGGTGCCCTCGAAATACTGCACGACCGGTGACGGCGTGACCGGCACCTCGCCGAGATAGACGGCGCCGGACGTGCCGTCGATGGACAGCACGTCGCCTTCGCTGATCGTCGTGCCGTCTTTGAGCGTGACCTTCTTGCCTTTGACGTCGACGTCGAGGTCGTCAGCGCCGGACACGCAGGTCTTGCCCATGCCGCGGGCGACGACTGCTGCGTGCGACGTCTTGCCGCCGCGGCTGGTGAGGATGCCCTTGGCGGCGATCATGCCGGGAAGGTCGTCGGGGTTGGTTTCCCGTCGTACGAGGATCACGTCTTCGCCGCGGGCCGCCCACTCGCCGGCGACGACACTGTCGAAGACCACCTTGCCGACCGCTGCGCCGGGGCTCGCATTGACGCCCTTGGCGATCTGCTTCTTCTCGGCGTCCTCGTCGAACTTCGGGAACATGAGCTGGGCGAGCTGGGCGCCGTTGACGCGGTTGAGCGCTTCGTCGATGTCGATGAGCCCCTCGTCGACAAGCTGTATCGCGATCTTGAACGCGGCGCCGGCGGTGCGCTTGCCGACGCGGGTCTGCAGCATCCAGAGCTTGTGGCGCTCGATCGTGAACTCGATGTCGCACAGGTCTTTGTAGTGGCTCTCGAGCTTGCTCATGATGCCCATGAGCTCGTCGTAGGCGGGCTGGTCGATGCCCTCGAGGTCAGCGAGCGGGACGGTGTTGCGGATGCCCGCGACGACGTCTTCGCCCTGGGCGTTCTGCAGGTAGTCGCCGTAGACGCCCTGGTCACCGGAGCCCGGGTCGCGGGTGAACGCGACGCCGGTGCCGGAGTCCGCGCCGAGGTTGCCGAACACCATCGTGCAGATGTTGACCGCGGTGCCGAGATCGGCCGGGATGCGCTCCTGGCGGCGGTAGAGCTTGGCCCGGTCACCGTTCCAGGAGTCGAACACGGCGCGGACCGCAAGGTCGAGCTGCTCGCGCGGGTCTGTCGGGAAGTCGCGGCCGGTGTGCTCGCGGACGACCGACTTGTATTGCTCGACGATCTTCCGGAGGTCGTTCTCGTCGAGGTCGAGGTCGTCGTGGGTGTTCTTGCCCTTCTTGGCTTCGTCGAAGATGTCGTCGAAGAGCTCGCCGCCGACACCGAGGACGGTCTTGCCGAACATCTGGATGAGGCGGCGGTAGGAGTCCCAGGCAAAGCGGTCGTTGCCCGCCTGCTTGGCCAGCCCGCCGACGCTCTCGTCGTTGAGGCCGATGTTGAGGACGGTGTCCATCATCCCGGGCATGGAGTACTTCGCGCCGCTGCGGACGCTCACGAGGAGCGGGTCGTCGGCCTGGCCGAGCTGCTTGCCCATCGCCTTCTCGAGCGCCGCGAGGTGCTCGGACACCTCGGCCTCGAGCTCTTTCGGCTGCTCGCCTTCGGCGAGATAGACCTTGCAGGCCTCCGTGGTGATGACGAACCCGGGCGGCACCGGCAACCCGAGGTTGGTCATCTCAGAGAGATTGGCGCCCTTGCCACCCAGCAAGTCCTTGAGGTCGCGATTGCCCTCGTTGAAGTCGTAGACGTACTTGGGCAAGGCCGGCTCCTCGATGCGGTGGATCGACTCTCCCGAGCCTACCCAGGGCAGAATCGCGATGATGATGCACGGCCAGGGTCAGTCCTCCAGGAAGTGCTCGTACGCCGTGCCGTGCAGCGCGCTCGCCACTTCGGCATAGTTCGCGATCAGCTCGGCGAGGCTGCCTTCGTTACGGCGGTGCAACGAGGTGGACACCGGCATCGGCTCCACGCCGAGATGCGCGAACGCCCGACGGGTCGTGACCTCCCACACTGCGGGCTGCGTCAGGTCGTCCTCATAGATGAAGGACAGGTGCGGCACATCGCGCAGCGCCGCCTGCTCGTCTCGGCCGACCTGCTCGCGCAGGCGCACCCAGTGCACCAACTCGGCCGGGTCGACGCGCAACGGATCCCGGCGCCCTTCCCCACTGCGGTCGTGCACGGTGCCGGTCGCCGTGATCGCCATGTTGGACAGCACGTGCCGCACGAGGTTGCGACGCCGAAGCGCGATGACCCGCCAGCCCCGCCGATGCATGGTGCCCAACCAAGAGGCGGGATCGGCGATGCCCTGGACATCGGTGAGCTGGTAGATCTTCACGTGGAACCCGAAGACCTTTTCGGGCTGGCGCCGCCGCCGCCCGTCCGTCCAGAGCCGGGTCGACTGCACCTTCGCGCGGAGGATCTCATCGGCGAACACCACGTCCGGATGGCTGCCGAGCAGCTCGCCGAGCAACGTGCTGCCGGTGCGGCCTTGCGCGAACAGCACGTACTTGCGGGGGTCGGCCGGCCGGCCCGGCACGACAGCCCTCACGGCCGCCCTGGCCTGGGCCGCCAGCCCGACCGGCGGGAACTCACTCATGCGACACCGCGGCCGGGACGGTCGGCCGTCAGCAGGGCGGCAGTCGGTCCAACAACCAGCCTTCGACGCCGTCGAGGCTGATGCGTTCCTGCGCCATCGTGTCTCGCGATCTGATCGTGACCGCGTTGTCGTCCAGCGTCTCGAAGTCGAGCGTCACGCAGAACGGGGTGCCGATCTCGTCCTGCCGCCGATAGCGCCGTCCGATCGCACCGGCGTCGTCGAACTCCACCCGCCACCGTGTCCGCAGCAACGCGGCGAGGTCGCGGGCCTTGGGCGACAGGTCGGCGTTGCGCGACAGCGGCAGCACCGCGACCTTGACCGGCGACAGCCGCGGGTCGAGGCGCATGACCGTGCGCTTCTCCATGACGCCCTTCGCATTGGGCGCCTCGTCCTCCGACAGGGAGTCGAGCAGGAACGCGAGAACCGCGCGGGTCAGCCCCGCCGCGGGCTCGATGACGTAGGGCGTCCAGCGCTCGTTCTTCTCCTGGTCGAAGTAGGTCAGGTCCGCACCGCTGTGCTTGGAGTGCGTGGTGAGGTCGAAGTCGGTGCGGTTGGCGATGCCCTCGAGCTCCGCCCACTCCGAACCACCGAAACGGAAGCGGTATTCGATGTCGACGGTGCGCTTGGAATAGTGCGACAGCTTCTCCTGCGGATGCTCGAAGTAGCGCAGGTTGTCGGCCGACATGCCGAGGTCGACGTACCAGTTCCATCGTTCCTTCAGCCAGTAGTCGTGCCATTCCTCGTCGGTGCCGGGCTCGACGAAGTACTCCATCTCCATCTGTTCGAACTCGCGGGTCCGGAAGATGAAGTTGCCGGGTGTGATCTCGTTGCGGAAGGACTTGCCGGTCTGCGCGATGCCGAACGGCGGCTTCTTGCGAGCGGCCGTCATCACGTTGAGGAAGTTGACGAAGAT
>JAVEEH010000107.1 GCA_030840545.1 Frankiaceae bacterium
CGGGATAGCACGCGCACGTGTAGGTCATCGAGGGGCCGAGCACCCACTCGTAGAAGCGGTTCGACACGTCGTAGTGATGACTGATCGCCTGCGCGTCCCGTTGCTTGGAGTGGCGCAGCCCCGAGCGTAGCCGACGCGCACCCATCTCCTCCGGCGGCGGCTCGACCCAGCGCAACGCCTTGGGGTCGATGCTGCGCAGCAGCGCGAGCCGCTCCATCCAGGGCAGGTGTCCGATGTTGTCGCTCCACAGGAGAGACAGGGCGTCGTAGGGATCGCCCTGGATCTCCAGCTCGCCACTGACGAAAGCGCGGGCGAAGCCCAGTGAGCTCGGAGCGCTGAGCAGATAGGCCAACGCCTTCGGCGACCGCAGCACGAACCGCACCGGCGCGTCGGCCGGTCCGCTGCGGCTTCCGTCGTAGGCCTCGACGGCGACGGGCGCGCCGGCCAGCGCACGGGTGAGCAGCTCCGCGAGCGACGTGCGGGGCATCGTTCCTCCGATTCGTGATGCGGGCGGGCTCGGTGACTAGCGGCGTTGCACGGTCTTGGCGTAGAGATCGGCCAGCCGGCCGTCCGGGTCGTAGGTCTTCTTGAGCACCTCGTAGGCAGGGCCGCCATAGCTGGCCCAGAACTCGTCCTCGGGATAGAACGCGGTGGAATACAACGACTTTCGCCCCCCGAGCTCGGCGACCTTGCGTTCGATGGCGCGGTTGTGGAAGGGCTCGTGCTCCCCACGCGGCAGGTCGACTCCGCCCCAGAAACCCACGTTGACGTAGGTGGTGTCGGGGTCGAGGGCATAGAGCGGCCAGATGGCCTGCGGGTCGCGCTGCCGCAGCGGGCACAGCCAGACGGGTGTCATGCCGGTCTGCTGGTGCAGGAAGTCGACGAACTCCGTGAGCCGCGGCGCCGGGACCTCGATGTCCTGGATGACGTACTCGAGGTCGGGCTTGCCGCGCAGCGCGTCGATCCGGCGCTTGACGCCGTAACGGCGTTCGAGGGCCACCAGCCTCCAGAACACGTCCGAACGAAGGTAGCGGTCCGGCCACAGGCGCCGGACCAGTGGCTGCTGGGCACCGAACGCCCGCGAGCACCAGAACCAGTCGGTGTCCCAGCGCCACAGATAGTCGCGGACGGTCAGCCAGTCGTCCTCCCGTCGCTGCACCGACAGGTAGTAGATGTCGGCGCCGGTGTAGTCGGACGTGTAGGGCGCGTTGTCCGCCCACGAGCCGAGCGTCAGGTAGACCTCTGTCGCGGACACCCACATGCCGTCGACGAACTGCACGGCTTCGCCGGCGTAGGTCGGGTCGCTGCACAGCCGCTCGATCTCCCCGGCGCACGCATCGGCACTGTCGAAGCGGACGTGGCGCAGGTGCACGAACGGCTGCACCTCCTCGAGCTCGATGCGCAGCCGCAAGGCATACCCGAGCGACCCGTAGGAGTTGGGGAAGCCGAAGAAGAGGTCGGCGTGCTCGTTGGTCGCGGAGGCCGTGACGACCTCGCCGGCTCCGGTCAGCACGTCCATCTCGAGCACCGACTCGTGTGGACAGCCGTTGCGGAATGACGACGACTCGATGCCCAGGCCGGTCACTGCACCGCCGAGCGTGATGGTCTTCAGCTGCGGTACGACGAGCGGCATGAGGCCGTGCGGAAGGGTCGCGTCGACCAGGTGCTCGTAGGTCGTCATGCCCAGCACGTCGGCCGTCCGGTTTGCCGGGTCGACCGACAGCACCCCATCGAAGCCCTCGGCGTCGAGTGCCGCCGACCCGGAAGCCCGCGGCCGGAAGAGGTTGGACGTGCGTTTGCGCAACCGCACCGGGACGTCGTCGGGCAGCGCGAGCAAGGCACGCCGCAGATCGGCCACGCGTCGCTCGTAGGAAGCAGTTGTGGGTGAGCCATCCATCGGGACAACCCTATGCCGTGGACAAGTCGGACTATCTCTAAGTTGTGGCCATGCAGGAGTTCTCGCGCCAGGACATGGCGTTCGACGTCAAGGACTCCGGGCCGGCGGACGGCGACGTGGTGGTGCTGCTGCACGGCTATCCGGAGAACCGGACGTCATGGGACGCGGTGACACCGCTGCTGACGGACCAGGGGCTGCGGGTGCTGGCCCCGGACCAGCGCGGCTACTCGCCGCGGGCCAGGCCACGCCGCCGGCGCGACTACCGGATGACGGAGCTGGTGGCAGACGTCCTGGCACTGGTCGACGCCAGCGGCGCGGAGCGCGTGCACGTCGTCGGGCACGACTGGGGAGGCGCCGTCGCGTGGGCGTTCGCCGCGAGTCATCCCGACCGCCTGCACACGGTCACGTCGCTGACGACGCCGCATCCGCGGGCAATGGCGGCGTCGATGGTGCGCAGCACGCAGCTGCTGCACTCCTGGTACATGCTGTTCTTCCAGCTTCCCGTCCTTCCCGAGCTCGTTGTCACGAGCGGGGGTGGCACAAGGATGCGGCAAGCCTTGCAGCGCGCCGGCCTGCCACCCGAGGCGGTCGACCGTTATGTGACGCCGCTCCAACAACCGGGCGCCGCGCGGGCTGCCCTCAACTGGTATCGCGGTCTGCCGTTCTCCAAGCCGTTGCGGGGAAAGATCCAGGTTCCCGCGCTCTACGTCTACGCCACCGGCGATGCCTTCCTCGGCCGGAAGGCAGCCGATCTGACCGGCCGATACGTGGCGGCGCCGTACCGTTTCGAGGTCCTCGAGGGCGCGAGCCACTGGATCCCCGAGGAGAAACCCGAGACCGTCGCCCAGCTGTTGCTGGAGCACATCAAGGCGCCTGCATGAGCAAACGTCTCGACGACGCTCGCTGGTGGTATGCCTACGGCAAGCAGCGCGCCAACGCCGAGTTCCGCCTGCGGGGCGCCACTGCGGTCGGTGCCCAGCCGACGATCCTCGGCAAGCCACGAGTGGACGCGACCGACCTCGAAATCGGTGACCACTTCAAGATCTGGTCCGGCCACCGGCAGACCCTGATCA
>JAVEEH010000123.1 GCA_030840545.1 Frankiaceae bacterium
GCCGGAGAGCCGCCGCACGACCTCGTCGTCGTCCACGACCAGCTCGAGCACGACGTCCAGCGGCGTCCCGGCTTCTTCGAGCGTCTCGTCGAACGTGACCGCCTGCGGCACGGTGCGCGGAAAGCCGTCGAGCAGGAATCCGTTGCGCGCGTCCTCCTCCGCCAGCCGGTCGCGGACCATGCCGATGGTGATCTCGTCGGGGACGAGGTCGCCGGCGTCCATGTACTTGCGCGCCTCCTGACCCAGCGGCGTGCCCTGGCTCACGTTGGCGCGAAAGATGTCCCCCGTCGAGATCTTCGGCACCCCGAGGTGCGCGGAGATGAACTGGGCCTGCGTCCCCTTGCCGGCGCCTGGGGGGCCCACGAGGACCAACCTCATCAGTGCCCCGTCCGCACTAGCGGAGGAAGCCCTCGTAGTTGCGCAGCATCAGCTGGCTCTCGATCTGTTTCGAGGTGTCGAGACCCACGCCGACGAGGATGAGCACGGAGGTGCCGCCGAAGGGGAACGTCTGGTTGGCGCCGGCGGTGCCGCCGGGCAGGAACGCCAGGGCGATGATCGGCAGCACGGCGACCGCGGTCAGGTAGAGCGACCCCGGCAAGGTGATCCGGGACAGGACGTACTCGAGATACTCAGCGGTCGGCCGGCCGGGTCTGATGCCCGGGATGAAGCCGCCGTACTTGCGCATGTTGTCGCTCACCTCCACCGGGTTGAAGGTGATGGCGACGTAGAAGTAGGTGAAGAAGATCGTCAGCAGGCCATAGCTGGCGATGTAGGTCCAGGAGTCGGTGCGCGCGAAGTAGGTCTGGACGAAGTTGGTGAACCCCTTGTTGCTGGCCCACACCTGCGACAGCAGCTGAGGTAAGTAGAGCAGCGACGAGGAGAAGATGACCGGGATGACGCCGGCCTGGTTGACCTTCAACGGGATGTAGGTGGCGGTGCCGCCGTACATCCGTCTGCCGATCATGCGCTTGGCGTACTGCACCGGGATCCGGCGTTGGCCCTGCTCCATGAAGACGATCAGCGTGATGATCACGAGACCCAGCGCCAGCACGAGCGTGAACGTGAAGGCGCCCTTGGTCTGGAGGATCTGCGAACCCTGGCTCGGGAAGCGCGACGCGATCGAGGTGAAGATCAGCAGCGACATGCCGTTGCCGATGCCGCGGTCGGTGATGAGCTCGCCGAGCCACATGATCACGGCGGTTCCGGCGGTCATGACCATGACCAGCACGGTGATCCGGAACACCGACTCGGAGTAGAGGATCGGATTGGTGCATGCGCCGTTGAACAACCGGGGTGACGATCCCCGCGCCAGCGCCACGATGCCGGTGGACTGCAGCACGGCGAGCGCGACGGTGAGGTAGCGGGTGTACTGCGTGAGCTTGGCCTGACCGGCCTGCCCCTGCTCCTTCAACCGCTCGAGGCGCGGGATCACCACGACGAGCAGCTGGATGATGATGCTGCTCGTGATGTAGGGCATGATCCCGAGCGCAAATACGGACAGCTGCAGCAGCGCGCCGCCGCTGAACAGGTTGATCAGCCCGTAGACCGACGAGCTCTTCGTCGCGGTGATGCAGGCGTGCACGGCCTGGTAGTTGACGCCTGGCGCCGGCATGACCGAGCCGAGCCGGAACAACCCCATGACCGCAAGCGTGAAGAGGATCTTCTTGCGGAGGTCGGGGGTGCGAAAGGCCCTGCCGAACGCGGTGAGCACGGCTCGCTCCTCCTAGACCAAATCGGGGTGTCTGACACTAACAGCCGGCAAAACTACAGCTGTGTCGTTGAGCCGCCCGCCGCGTTGATCTTCTCCCGCGCCGTCCCCGAGAAGCCGTGTGCTCGGACCTGCAGAGCGACGGAGACCTCACCGGCGCCCAAGATCTTGACCAGGTGCCCCGGTCGGACCGCGCCCTTCTCGGCCAGCAGCTCGGGGTCGACCGAGCCGCCCTCCGGGAACAGTGCCGAGAGCTTGTCGAGGTTGACGACCTGGTACTCGGTGCGGAAGGGGTTCTTGAACCCCTTGAGCTTGGGCACCCGCATGTGGAACGGCATCTGACCGCCCTCGAAGGCCGCCGGGACCTGGTAGCGGGCCTTGGTGCCCTTGGTCCCGCGGCCGGCGGTCTTGCCCTTGGAGCCTTCGCCTCGCCCGACCCGGGTCTTGGCCTTGTGCGCGCCCGGAGCCGGGCGCAGGTGATGGACCTTGAGGGTCATGCCGTTACTCGACCTCCTCGACCGACACGAGGTGCGAGACGGTGGCAACCATCCCGCGGATCTCCGGTCGGTCCTCTTTGACGACGACGTCGCGCATCCGCTTGAGACCGAGCGAGCGCAGCGTCTCCCGCTGGCTGTGCGTCCCGCCGATCGGCGAGCGACGTTGGGTGATCTTCAGGCGCGGCACGGTCAGACACCGGCCCCGGCGGCGCGCGCCCGGAGCATCGCGGCGGGCGCCACGTCCTCGATCGGGAGCCCGCGGCGTGCCGCGATCTCCTCGGGACGGTGCAACGCCTTCAGCGCGGCTACGGTCGCATGCACGATGTTGATCGGGTTGGACGAGCCGAGCGACTTGCTCAGCACGTCGTGGATGCCGGCGCACTCCAGCACGGCGCGCACCGGGCCACCGGCGATGACGCCGGTTCCGGGGCTGGCCGGCTTGAGGAGTACGACGCCGGCGGCCTTCTCGCCCTGGATCGGATGCGGGATCGTGCCCTGGATGCGGGGGACCTGGAAGAAGTGCTTCTTGGCCTCCTCGACGCCCTTGGCGATGGCCGCGGGCACCTCCTTGGCCTTGCCGTAGCCGACTCCGACCATGCCGTCGCCGTCACCGACGATGACCAGGGCGGTGAAGCTGAACCGCCGGCCACCCTTGACGACCTTGGCGACACGGTTGATCGCGACGACGCGCTCGAGGTATGCGGTGGCGGCCGGGCCGCCCTGGGCTCCCCGGCCGTCGCCGCGGCGCTCTCGGCGCTCGCCGCCGCCACCGGCAGTGCCGCCGCGACGCTGAGCTCCTGGCATTACTTGCTCCCTAGATAGGTCATCAGAAGGTCAGACCGCCTTCACGCGCGGCTTCAGCCAGCGCGGCGATGCGGCCGTGGTAGCGGTTGCCGCCGCGGTCGAACACGACCTGGTCGATGCCGGCGGCCTTCGCCCGCTCGGCGACCAGGCGGCCGACCGCCGCCGCGCGCGTCTTCTTGTCCCCGTTGGTGCCCCGAACGCCCTCGTCGAGCGTCGACGCCGAGACCAGCGTGCGGTGGGTGATGTCGTCGACGACCTGTACGCCGATGTGCCGGGTCGAGCGGGTCACGACCAGGCGCGGCCGCATGGTGGTGCCGTGCACCTTCTTGCGCACCCGCAGATGCCTGCGGCTGCGAGCGACCCGGCGGGTCGAGGAGGTCTTGGACGCACTCATGGCTACTTGCCCGCCTTTCCGGCCTTGCGTCGAACGACTTCGCCCTGGTAGCGGACGCCCTTGCCCTTGTAGGGCTCCGGCTTGCGGATCTTGCGGATGTTGGCCGCGGTTTCGCCGACCTTCTGCTTGTCGATCCCCGACACGACGAAACGCGTAGGCGCCTCGACCGTGAACGTGATGCCGTCCGGCGCAGGCACGAAGACCGGGTGGCTGAAGCCGAGCGCGAACTCGAGGTCCGAGCCCTTCGCCTGAACCCGGTAACCGGTGCCGACGATCTCGAGGGTCTTGCTGTAGCCCTCGGTCACACCCTTGACCATGTTGGCCACGAGCGTGCGGGTGAGGCCGTGCCGGGCGCGGCTGTCGCGCTCGTCGTCCGGGCGCCGCACGAGCAGGGTGCCGTCCTCCTGCTCCAGGAGGATCGGTTCGACGACGGTGTGCGACAGGGTGCCCTTCGGGCCCTTGACCGTGACGTCACGGCCGTTGATCGTCACCTCGACGCCGGACGGGACCGGGATCGGGAGCTTGCCGATGCGGGACATGCTCTCGCCTCCTCTCCCGCTACCAGACGTAGGCGAGGACTTCCCCACCTACGCCCTGCTTCTGGCACTGCTTGTCGGTGCGCAACCCAGCCGACGTCGAGATGATGGCCACCCCGAGACCGCCCAGCACGCGCGGCAGGTTGGTCGCCTTCGCGTAGACCCGCAGGCCCGGCTTGGAGATCCGGCGGATGCCGGCGATCGATCGCTCGCGGTTCTGGCCGAACTTGAGGTTCACCGTCAGGGCCTTGCCCGGACCGGCCTCGTTGTCCTCGACGTTCCAGCTCGCGATGTAGCCCTCCTGCTGGAGGATCTCCGCGATGTGCGTCTTGATCTTGCTGTAAGGCATCACCACGGTGTCGTGGTAGGCCGAGTTGGCGTTGCGCAGACGCGTCAGCATGTCTGCGATCGGGTCGGTCATCGTCATTTCTTCGTCGCAACCTTTCTCGCTTCGCTCGAAACGTCGCGACGAGGCGAAAACACGTCCGAGCTGGTTCGAGGTGAATTCATGTCGTCTGCTACCAGGAGCTCTTGGTTACGCCGGGCAGCTCGCCGGCGTGCGCCATCTCGCGCAGGCAGATGCGGCACAAGCCGAACACGCGGTAGACCGAGCGCGCCCGTCCGCAACGTGAGCAGCGGGTGTAGCCGCGCACGTTGAACTTGGGCTTGCGCCCCGCCTTGGCGATCATCGCCTTGGTTGCCATAGGTCAGGACTCCTTGAACGGGAAGCCGAGAGCGCGCAGCAACGCACGTCCCTCGTCGTCGGTGGCCGCGGTGGTCACGACCGTGATGTCCATGCCGCGCTGCCGGTCGATGGCGTCCGGGTCGATCTCGTGGAACATCGACTGCTCGTTGAGCCCGAACGTGTAGTTGCCGTTGCCGTCGAGCTTGGTGGCGTCGAGGCCGCGGAAGTCACGGATGCGTGGGAGCGCGGTCGTCAGGAGCCGGTCGAGGAACTCCCACATGCGGTCGCCGCGCAGCGTCACGTGCGCGCCGATCGGCATGCCCTCACGCAGCTTGAACTGAGCGATGGACTTGCGGGCTCGCGCGACCGCAGGCTTCTGACCGGTGATGGCCGTGAGGTCGCGAACAGCCCCTTCGATCAGCTTGCCGTCTCGCGCCGCCTCGCCAACGCCCATGTTGACCTTGATCTTGACCAGCGTCGGGACCTGCATGACGTTGGCGTAGCTGAACTGCTCGCGCAGCTGAGCAATGATCTCGTCGCGATAGCGCTGCTTGAGGCGCGGAATCTGGCGCGCCTCGGCGGTTGCGGTTGTCATCGTCCCTCTCCTCAGACGTCCCCGCCGCACTTGCGGCAGGTCCGGACCGAGCGGCCGTCGTCGTCCTTGCGGAACCCGATCCGCGTCGGCTTGCTGCAGTTGGGGCACACGACCTGCACGTTGCTGGCGTGCACCGCCGCCTCTTGCGTCACGATGCCGCCGACCTGCGCACCGCGCTGCGTCGTCGTCACCTTGGTGTGCTTCTTGACGCGGTTGACACCCTCGACCAAAACGCGGTTGACCTTGGGCATGGTCAGCAGGACCTTGCCCTTGGCGCCCCGGTCCTTGCCGCTGCGCACCACAACGGTGTCGCCCTTCTTCACGAACAACCCGGCCATCGTCACAACACCTCCGGCGCGAGCGAGATGATCTTCATGAAGCGCTTCTCCCGGAGCTCGCGGCCAACCGGGCCGAAGATGCGCGTGCCGCGCGGCTCGCCGCCGTCACGGATGAGAACGGCAGCGTTCTCGTCGAAACGGATGTAGGAGCCGTCCGCCCGGCGCCGTGCCTTGGTGGTCCGGACGACGACGGCCTTGACCACATCGCCCTTCTTCACGCCGGCGCCCGGCAGGGCGTCCTTCACCGTGCCGACGATCACGTCGCCGATCCCGGCGTAACGACGCCCCGAACCACCGAGCACGCGGATGCAGAGGAGCTCTTTGGCACCCGTGTTGTCGGCGACCCGAAGGCGTGACTCCTGTTGGATCACTTGGCCTTCTCCAGGATCTGCACGATGCGCCAGCGCTTGGTCGCCGACAGCGGCCGCGTCTCCATGAGCAGCACGCGGTCACCGACGCCGGCCGAGTTGGCCTCGTCGTGCGCCTTGACCTTGGTGGTCCGCCGGATCGTCTTGCCGTATCGCGGGTGCTGCACCCGGTCCTCGACCTCGACGGTGACGGTCTTGTTCATCTTGTCGCTCACGACGTAGCCCTCGCGGGTCTTGCGAAAGCCCCGCTCCGGCTTGGCCGTGGCATTGGTTGTCTCAGTCATCGCTTCCTCAGGCCTCACTCGTGCTTGCTGCCGGCTCGCTCGTCAGACCGAGCTCACGCTCACGCATCACCGTGTAGATCCGGGCAATGTCGTGCTTGACGGTCTGCAACCGCTTGTTGTTGTCGAGCTGACCGGTCGCGGACTGGAAGCGCAGGTTGAACAGCTCTTCCTTCGCCTCCCGCAGCTTGGTCACGAGCTCGTCGTCCAACAGGCCACGCAGCTCGACGGCCGTCTGACCCGCCGCCATCACGCCTCACCAACTTCGCGCTTCACGATTCGGCACTTCATCGGCAGCTTGTGGATCGCGCGGTTGAGCGCTTCCTTCGCTGTCGTCTCATTGGGGTAGGAGAGCTCGAACATCACCCGACCGGGCTTGACGTTCGCGATCCACCACTCCGGTGAGCCCTTTCCGGACCCCATCCGCGTCTCCGCGGGCTTCTTGGTCAGCGGCCGGTCGGGGTAGATGTTGATCCAGACCTTGCCGCCACGCTTGATGTGGCGGGTCATCGCGATACGCGCCGACTCGATCTGGCGGTTGGTGACGTAGGCGGGCTCGAGAGCCTGGATGCCGTACTCGCCGAACGTGACGCGAGTGCCACCCTTGGCCGGGCCGTGGCGATCGGGGTGGTGCTGTTTGCGATGCTTGACCCGACGGGGGATCAACATGGTCAGCTCCCCTCGACGGTCGGCTCAACGGTGGCTTCGACAGCAGGTGCCGTCGCGACGGCGGGTGCCGCGTCGGCGACGGGCTCCGGCGCCGCAGTTGCAGGCGCGGCCGGGGGGCTCACACCGTCGCGGGCGCCGCCGCCACCGGAGGGCCGGGTGTTGCTGCGCGGCCGGCGGTTGCGCTGGTCCCGGGCACGCAGCGCGGCCTGGGCCGCCTGCTCCTCGCGGGTCATGAGCTCGTCACCCTTGTAGATCCACACCTTGACGCCGATGCGCCCGAACGTGGTGCGGGCCTCGTAGAAACCGAAGTCGATGTTGGCGCGCAGGGTGTGCAGCGGCACCCGGCCTTCCCGGTAGAACTCGGAGCGCGACATCTCCGCGCCGCCGAGCCGACCCGAGCACTGCACGCGGATGCCCTTTGCGCCGCTCTTCAGCGCCGACTGCATCGCCTTGCGCATGGCACGGCGGAACGACACGCGGCTCGACAGCTGCTCCGCGACACCCTGGGCGACGAGCTGGGCGTCGATCTCCGGTGATTTGACCTCGAGGATGTTGAGGTTGACGTGCTTGCCGGTGAGCTTCTCCAGGTCGCCACGGATGCGGTCGGCCTCGGCGCCACGGCGGCCGATGACGATGCCAGGTCGGGCCGTGTGGATGTCCACGTTGACCCGGTCGCGGGTGCGCTCGATCTCGACCCGGCTGATGCCGGCGCGTTCCATGCCCTTGGTCAGGAGGCGGCGGATCGCCACGTCCTCCTTGACGTACTCGCGGTAGAGCTTGTCGGCGTACCACCGGCTCTTGTGCCGGGTGGTGATGCCGAGGCGGAACCCGTTGGGGTTGACCTTCTGACCCATCAGCGGGCCTTCCTGTCGTCACTCGTCGGTTCGACAACGATCGTGATGTGGCTGGTCCGCTTGCGAATGCGGTAGGCGCGGCCCTGGGCGCGGGGACGGAAGCGCTTGAGCGTCGGCCCTTCGTCGACGAAAGCCTCGCTGATGAACAGCTCGGCCGGGTCGAGTCGCTGGCTGCGGACGTGGGCAAGGTGTTCGGCGTTGGCGATCGCCGAGCCGAGCACCTTGCCGACCGGCTCGCTCGCGGCGTGCGCGTCGAACTTCACGATCGCCTGCGCCTCGACGGCGGGCATGCCACGGATGAGGTCGACCACGCGCCGCACCTTGGTCGGTGACATCCGCACGTAGCGCGCTGTGGCGCGACCCACCGTCGCCTGCTGCGGGAAGACGTCGGCGGCCTTGCTGGCCTTGCGGGTCTCAGGCACGACGTGCCCTCCGCTCGTCCTTGATGTGACCGCGGAACGTGCGGGTCGGCGCAAACTCGCCGAGCTTGTGCCCGACCATCGCCTCGGTCACGAAGACGGGCACGTGCTTGCGCCCGTCGTGCACGGCGATCGTGTGACCGAGCATGGCCGGCACGATCATCGAACGACGGGACCACGTCTTGATGACGTTCTTGGTGCCCTTCTCGTTCTGAACGTCCACCTTCTTGATCAGGTGGTCGTCGACGAAAGGACCCTTTTTGAGGCTGCGTGGCATCGGTGTCTATCTCCTAGCGCCGCTTCGTGGCCTTGCGGCGGCGGACAATGAGGCGGTCGCTCTCCTTGTGGGCACGGCGGGTGCGGCCTTCGGGCTTGCCCCACGGGCTGACCGGGTGCCGGCCACCGGAGGTCTTGCCCTCGCCACCGCCGTGCGGATGGTCGATCGGGTTCATGGCGACACCACGGACGGTCGGGCGCTTGCCCTTCCAGCGCATGCGGCCGGCCTTGCCCCAGTTGATGTTCGACTGCTCCGCGTTGCCGACCTCGCCGACGGTCGCCCGGCAGCGGGTGTCGACGTTGCGGATCTCACCGGACGGCATGCGCAACTGAGCCATGCCGCCGTCTTTCGCTACGAGCTGCACGCTCGTGCCTGCCGACCGGGCGATCTTCGCGCCGCCACCGGGCCGCAACTCGATCGCGTGCACGACCGTGCCGACCGGGATGTTGCGCAACGGCAGGTTGTTGCCGGGCTTGATGTCGGCGGACGGGCCGGACTCCACCCGGTCGCCCTGGGACAGCCGGGCCGGGCAGATGATGTAGCGCTTCTCGCCGTCGGCGTAGTGCAGCAGCGCGATGCGCGCAGTCCGGTTGGGGTCGTATTCGATATGCGCGACCTTGGCCGGGACGCCGTCCTTGTCGTTGCGTCGGAAGTCGATGACGCGGTAGGCGCGCTTGTGGCCGCCACCCTGGTGTCGCGCCGTGACGCGACCGTGGACGTTGCGACCACCCTTGCTGTGCAGCGGGCGCACGAGCGACTTCTCCGGCTCGCTGCGGGTGATCTCGACGAAGTCGGAGACGCTGGACCCGCGTCGGCCCGGTGTCGTCGGCTTGTACTTGCGGATGCCCATCTAGATCGAGCCTCCGAACAGGTCGATGCGGTCGCCTTCGGCCAGGCTGACCACCGCGCGCTTGGTGTCGTTGCGCTTGCCGAAGCCGATGCGGGTGCGCTTGCGCTTACCCGGCCGGTTGATGGTGTTGACGCTGCGTACCCGCACGTTGAAGACCTTCTCGACCGCGATCTTGATCTCGGTCTTGTTGGCGTCGGGACGGACGACAAACGTGTACTTGCCCTCATCGATGAGGCCGTAGCTCTTCTCCGAGATGACCGGAGCGAGCAGCACGTCCCGCGGGTCGGGGATCATTGGTCGTCACCCTTCGCTGCGTCGGTGCTGTCCGCCGGCGGGTCGACCTCGTCCGCGAGCGCGGTCTCGGCGGGTGAGTCGGTGTCCTTGCCCGCAGCGGCTTCGAAGGCCTCCTCGGCCTTGAGGTCCGGACTCGTCTGCTCCGCGACCTCGGCCGCCATCTGCTCGTCCGAGACACCCTCGCCGGCAGCTTTCGTCGTGCCCGACTCGGTGGCCGGCACTTCGCTCACGGCGGGCTCCTCGGCGGTGACGGCCTTCTTGGCGGGCGCACTCTTCTTCACCGGGGCCGGACGATCAGCCGGCTCCTGGGCGAGGGTCTCGACTGCTTCGCCCAGGGCTTTGCCGGCCGCAGTTGCGGGCTTGTTGAGGAACGCCGCGAGCGCACCCTCGGTGAACACGACGTCGTCGCTGACGAGAACGTCGTAGGTGTTGAGCTGGTCGGGCGCGATGAGGTGCACCTCGGCCACGTTGCGCAGGCTCTTCCACGTGACGACGTCCTCGCGCTCGGCGACCAGCAGCACGTGGCGGCTGGCGACGATGCGGGCGAGTGCGGTCGCCGCTGACTTGGTCGAGGGCGCGTCGCCATCGACCAGACCGGCAACGACGTGCACCCTCCCACCGCGGGCCCGGTCGGACAGGGCACCGCGCAGGGCGGCCGCCTTCATCTTCTTGGGCGTGCGCTGGGAGTAGTCGCGCGGCGTCGGGCCGTGCACGACGCCACCACCGGCGAACTGCGGCGCGCGGATCGAACCCTGGCGGGCCCGGCCGGTTCCCTTCTGCCGGTAAGGCTTGCGACCACCACCGCGGACCTCGGCCCGCGTCTTGGTGTCGTGGGTGCCCTGGCGCGCGGCGGCGAGCTGCGCGACAACCACCTGGTGGAGCAGCGGGACATTGACCTGTACGTCGAAGATCGCGTCCGGCAGCTCGACGCTGCGCGTCAGGTCGCCGGCCGGTGACTGGACGTTGACCGTGGTCATCGGCCCACCCCAACCTTCGTCGCCGGCGCCTTGGCGGCGGTGCGGACCAGCACCAGCGCGCCGGTGGGGCCGGGGATCGCGCCCTTGATGAGGATCACGCCCTTCTCGGCGTCCGCGGAGTGGACGGTCAGGTTGAGCGTCGTCGTCTTCACGTGGCCGTGGTGGCCGGCCATCCGCACGCCCTTGAAGACGCGAGACGGCGTCGCGCAGGCGCCGATCGAACCCGGCGACCGGTGCTTGCGCTGGACGCCGTGTCCGGCGCCCAGCCCCTTGAAGCCGTGCCGCTTCATGACGCCGGCGAAGCCCTTGCCCTTGCTGGTGGACACGACGTCGACCCGCAGGGTCTCTCCCTCGGCCGGAGCGAAGATCTCGGCGGTGATCTCCTGGCCGATCGTGTAGGTCGACGCGTCCGCGGTGCGGATCTCGACGATGTGCCGACGCGGCGGAACACCGGCGGCGGCGAAGTGGCCGGCCAGTGGTTTGTTGACCTTGCGGGGGTCGATCGCGCCGAAGGCGATCTGTACGGCGTCGTAGCCGTCCTTGTCCGGGGTGCGGACCTGGGTGACGACGCACGGCCCAGCCTTGACCACGGTGACCGGCACGAGCCGGTTCGCCGCGTCCCAGACCTGGGTCATGCCGAGCTTCTCGCCCAGGATGCCCTTCTGCTGCTTAGCCATCGGTTGCCCTCATTTTTGTGACGCAGCCCTACAGCTTGATCTCGATGTCGACGCCCGCCGGAAGGTCGAGCCGCATGAGCGAGTCGACGGTCTTCGGAGTGGGGTCGAGGATGTCGATGAGCCGCTTGTGCGTGCGCATCTCGAAGTGCTCGCGCGAGTCCTTGTACTTGTGCGGCGAACGGATGACGCAATAGATGTTCTTCTCCGTCGGCAGCGGCACCGGGCCCGCGACCTGCGCGCCAGTGCGAGTCACCGTCTCGACGATCTTGCGCGCCGAGCTGTCGATGATCTCGTGGTCGTAGGCCTTGAGCCGGATGCGGATCTTCTGTCCCGCCATCGCGCTTGTCACTGTCCTTCGGTCGTTACCGCTGCTGCGTCACGGCGCCATCCTGCCAGCCCCGGACGGAAGAACCCCCGCCAGCCGAACGGCTGGCGGGGGTTCCCGGTGTCCTGCGTGGGGTCAGGCGATCACTTGGTGATCTTGGTGACCCGTCCGGCGCCGACGGTGCGGCCGCCCTCGCGGATCGCGAAGCGCAGCCCCTCCTCCATGGCGATCGGCTGGATCAGCTCCACCGCCATCTCGGTGTTGTCGCCCGGCATGACCATCTCGGTGCCCTCGGGCAGCGTGACGACGCCCGTCACGTCCGTGGTCCGGAAGTAGAACTGCGGACGGTAGTTGTTGAAGAACGGCGTGTGCCGGCCGCCCTCCTCCTTCGACAGGATGTAGACCGAGGCCTCGAAGTTGGTGTGCGGGGTGGTGGTGCCCGGCTTGATCACGACCATGCCGCGCTCGACGTCCTCGCGCTTCGTGCCGCGGAGCAGCAGCCCGACGTTCTCGCCGGCCTGACCCTCGTCGAGCAGCTTGCGGAACATCTCGACGCCGGTGACGGTCGACTTGATCGCGCCCTCGCGGATGCCGACGATCTCGACCTCCTCGTTGACCTTCACGATGCCCCGCTCGATGCGGCCGGTGAT
>JAVEEH010000137.1 GCA_030840545.1 Frankiaceae bacterium
TCGGTGTGCAGACCGACGCCGATCGCCCGCTCCCGGGACAGCCAGGCCAGGTTCGCCTCGTCCTCGCTCGCGTAGGTGCCGGCGGAGCGGATGCGCCCGTCGAGGCCCTCGTAGCACGCGGTCCACCGGGTGCCGGATCTGGCCTTGCGCTTGAAGCTGTAGCCCATCGCCGGCCTCCCGGTCGCCGCACGCGGTAGGTCCGGGGACCGCGATTTTGGTTAGTGGGCGGTTAGTCAGCAGCCGTTTCCAGCCACCTGCAGCCGACTCCACTCAACTCCAAAAAGGGCCTCTGACCTGCGGAAACGCAGTAAAGCACAGCGCTCGGCGGATCAGGATCTGCGAAACTTACAACGAGGATGTCGGGAGTTCGAGTCTCTCTGGGACCACGAACCGCTTCTGGCAATTGCTGCGAAACCGCGCACCTCTTCCTTGGCGTAGGGGTTGTTTCGTGGCCTCGCCGCCACCGGCGAGGCACACCGCCGGTCGCCGTTAGCCCGTGATCTGGCCCAACTCAGTCAGGAGTTCGCGGAGTTGTCGCATGCGCTGTTTGCCAAGCGCGCGTGTCCATTCCGACTCGACGGTGTGAATGATCGCCAGGGCGGCGTGGATCTGCGCCCAGCCCCGGTCGGTCAGACAGATCAGTGCCGCGCGCCGGTCGCTTGGGTCGGGACGTCGCTCGAGGTAGCCGCGCTGCTCGAGGTAGTCGACCAAATATCCCATCGACTGCTTAGTGATCTGGGCACGCTCGGCCAGGTCGGTGAGACGTGATCCGTCCGGCGCGATGTGCTGGAACACGGCAGTGTGCGCGGGCCGGAGATCGTCGAAGCCGGCCTCGGCCAGCTCAGCGCTAATCCGCCGGACCACCTCCTGGAACGGGGCGCGCAGGAGGATTCCGAGATTGGGTGGTGCGTCCCCGGACGGCCCCGCGACCGGTGCCCGGTCATCTCTTGACAACGAGTCCTCCATCTCGTCAGTATCTCTGACTACCAGTCAATCTTACTAAAGGACACACCCACAGTTCGCAACCCCCCTTCTAGAAGAGGACCCACCATGAACCGCAAACACCTCGTCGCCGCCGCCGTCACCGGGCTGGCCGTCGCAGCCGCCGTTCCGATGTCGGCGGCCCAAGCGGCCGGCGGAAACGCCTCCGGCAGCTACCAATTCACTGGCGCCACCATGCCCGTCCCGAGGACTGCCGGCGACCACCTCATCCTTGACGGCCTGACGGCAACAGTCGCCTGGACCGGCACTTTCACGGGCACCTCGACCCTCACCGGCCGGCTCGTCCTGCGCCCGATCGACGGCGGCAACCCGCTGTTCGGGACGGCGAACTACCAGTACACCGACGTCTTCGTCGGCACGGTCAACGGCGTTTCAGGCACCATGACCCTGCTCGAGGAGGGGCAGACCGGGCGGGACGGCATCGTCCACTCCAAGGACGTCGTCGTATCGGCGACCGGCGGGCTCGTCGGCCTCACCGGCATGGTTAAGGGGACCGGGACCGTGAGCGGCCCGACCGGCCCCGCGGGCACCTACCTCGGCACCGTGTCGATGCCCTGACCCTCCGGGGCTGGCGGCGCGGGTCCGGCGGGGAGAGTGAACTCCTTCGCCGGGCCTGCGCTGCCTTTCGCACGTGCGACGCACGGCCCGGTCCGGTCCGCGAGTGCATCGACGGCGTCAGGGACGACGTAGTGCGGACGCCGGGCGAACCCGGCCGCCTCGGCAGGAATGTGCGGGCTGGACGGCGAAGTCATCATCTCGTCGTCTGTGGGGGGCCTGAGGTGTCGGCACGAGCGCGCAGTTGGCTGCGTGCTGCGACGGCTGCGCTCTGCGTGTTGGGACTCTTGGCGGTCGCCGGTCCGGCCGCGCGAGCGGATGGGCCGACGGTGCACGCCTTCGCTGGGAACCCTGTCCGTAACTCCATGGGCCGGGACGTGGGGCAGCTGCCGTGGCGGATCGCGGCCGGTGGTGGGTACGTGGCGGTCCTCGACACCCTGAACCGAGTGCTGCGCCGCTACGACGTGGTCTCCGGGGAGGAAACCGTGATCTTTGGGGACGGTTTTCGGCCTCCCGATTCCACGGGGTCTAACGATCCGCTGGCGCAGTCGTTCAACGGGCCCGAGGCGTTCATCGCCGTTGACCCGAAGGGCAATACGGACCTGTTCCTCTCTGACCTGAAGAGACTTGTCCGGCTGGACACGCAAGGTCACATGACTGTTCAATCCGTTGGTTTCGGTCGCTACGGCGCGCAGTACTCCTTGGCGGCGGACGCGGTCGGCAACGTCTATGTGGCCTGCACCTCGGACAACACGGTGGTCATGGTCGACAAGAACGGTGCGGTCACGCCGGTCGCTGGCACTGGTGACGCGGGGCACACCGGCGACGGGGGCCCTGCCGCCGATGCCACGCTGTCCGCTCCGACGAGCATCGCCATCGATAACACCGGCAACCTGATCGTCACCGACGGGGCTGGGGTCTACATCCGCGAGGTGGACTCGAACGGCAACATCGCGACCATCGCGGGTAACGGGCAGCGAGGTGGTGCCGGCGATGGGGGTCCGGCGTCCGCCGCCAGCCTGGATATCGGCTCGATCGGTGTAAGCCCCGCAGGCGACGTGTTTCTGACCAGCAAGGCAGAAAGTGTGGTGCGCGCGATCGGTCCGACCGGCCAGATCAACCGCTATGCCGGTAGACCGAACACCGGTGGCGGCGACCTGGAATTCTCGGCGACCGGCTGGGGTGACGGCGGTAACGCCCTCGACGCGGGATTCGCTGGGATGTTGGATCTCGCGACTGACAGCGACGGGACCGTCTATGTCGCGCAACGAGGTGGGCCCGGTGGCATCATCCGAAGGATCGACCTCGCCACTCGCTTCGTCTCCACGGTCGCGGGCAACAACACTGAGGCCTACGGCGGTGACGGAGCAGACGCGAACGGAGCGGGCATCAGTCACGAGGTCGCGCTGGCGGTCGCCGCCGATGGCGGCCTCCTCATTGCCGACGAGAGCGACCGGGCTGTTCGCTTGGTCGACACGAGCCACGGCATCAGCACCCTCGTCGGCAACGGCGAATGCTGTGATCTTCTCAGCAACCCTCCCCCGATGACGGGCGCCATTCTCGACGGGCCGCAAGCAGTTGCCGTCGACGGGGACGGCAACACCTTCGTGGCGACGACGTATGAAGGCAGCTTGTCCCTCGCGACTGCGGTGATCGAACGCACCGCAGCAGGCGACTACCTCCCGATCGCGGGTCAGCGAACGCCCTATCAGAGTCCGACCGAAGGCGATGGACCAGCGCTCGGTGCGACGGTCCTGCCAACAGCTATCGCGGTGGACTCACAGGGACGCGTCTACGTCGGTGACCGGTGCAGCATCCGGGTCATTACGGCCGGTCAGATCCGCACCATCACCGGCAACCCCGAAGTCTGCGGCGACTCGACCGGCGGCGAACTGGCTGTCGGAGCCCGGATCGAGCATGTCACCGCCCTGGCCGTTGACCCGCAGGGCCGAATTCTTGCCACAACGGTCGGTGGCACTTCGAGCGGTCTTTACCGTATCGACGCGAACGGCCTGTGGACGCGCCTCTGCTCGTGCTTCGGCTACTCCATCACCGTCGACTCCACGAACACGATCTACCTCGACGGCATCCAACGCGTGAACCTTGGGGACGGCACAACCACCTACCTCGCGCACCCGTACCAGCCCGACAGCGGCGACGGCGGTCCCCTCGACCAGAGCAGCTTCATGGCCGCCCGCGGCGCCGCGCTCGCGCCTGATGGGACCCTCTACGTCGGCGACCATGGCCTTATCCGAAGCATCACAGGACTCGCCGCGGCAGCCGTCCCCGCGACCCAGCCGCGCAATCTGAATGCCGCACCGTCCGATCAGGCGGCAACGATCACCTGGAGGCCACCAGCGGACACCGGCGCCGACCTTCCCCGGTCATACCTGCTGACCCTCGAGCCCGGCGACACGCGCATAGCCGCCGGCGGCACGGCGACCACCATGACCGTGCGCGGTCTCACCAACGGCACGACGTACACCCTCGAAGTGAAGGCGCGCAACGCCGCAGGTGACGGCGCATCCTCCCAACAGGTGACCTTTACCCCGCGCGCGCCCAGTCGGTTGACCGCGGCGCCCACTGCAGCAACGACAGCCGGTCACCCCGTCACCCTGAGCGCCCGGCTCAGCGCCGGAGAGCAACCCCAGGCCGGTCGCTCGCTCGAGATCCAGGGGCGCCTAGATGGCACCACAACCTGGCACAGCCTCGCTCACGCCACGACCGACAACGACGGGCGCGCGACCTACCAGACCGATCCATCGCACAACTCAGACTTCAGGTGGCGTTGGGCTGGGAACGCCGCTAGCACCGCAGCCATGAGCCCAGAACGTGTCGTCATCGTCCGATCCACTGTGCACGCGACAAGCGCTGCGACCGGCATGTCAGCACATCCGGTCAAGATCAGCGGAGCAGTCTTCCCGGCGGCACCGAACGCGCGCGTAGTTCTCCAGAGGTACACCGCTCACGCTTGGCAGACCGTCGCGAGGCAACCTCTCGGCCACGGCCGGACATTCGCATTCGTGCTACCGGCCGCAGCCGGAACACATAGGTACCGGGTACACAAGCCACGCGACTCCCGGAACGGAGCCAACTCCTCACTTGGCCTCAGCGTCACCGGCGCCTGAACGCGGTCCTCGGCAGCGCGCCCGCCAGAGCCGATTGTCAGCGCGCCGGTCTTTTGCTGGGGGATAGGTCACCGATGACGTAGGACTTGCACGTGGGCTCGACCTTATGCGGGCGCGATCGCTCCGGTCGGCAGACTTGTCGCCGAGCCGCTTGCGAACCCGCCGCCGCGGGAGCCGGTGACTTTCACGCTGATGTGTTTGCCCTTGTCGCTGCTGGTCAGCTTGTAGGTGGACTTGGTTGCGTGATTGATCGACGAGCCGTTGCGCAACCACTGGTACGTGTAGTGCGTCGGCCTCACCGAGAACGACCCGACGTGAGCCGTCAATGTGCGGCCGACCTTGCGCGTTCCCGTGCTGGATGGCTTGACATACGAGATCACCTTCTGGCCGTTCAGCACGACCATGCTCGTGTATTGGGCAGGCAGCCCGGTCAGCTGCTTGTAAGCGTTGTCGCCGGAACCGAGCACGACGCCGTCCGCATCGCGCACCAGTGCGTCGCTCTCGCCGATCGCCGCCTCGACCACCCGGGCGGTCGAGGGGGCCCCGGTCGTGACCGACAGATAGGCGAAGGTGAGGTTGTTGCCCGATGTGCCGGTCAACTCGCCGGAGGTGTTCGCTCCGGCGCCGTAGGCGACCCCGGCCGCGTCGACGACCACGACGGCCCGGTAGCCCGCGCTGATCGCGACGACGTTGTCGACCGAGACCTGGACGCCCCTCGCATGCGGGTTCGAGTCGGTCGAACCGATGCCGAGTTCGCCGTCGATGTTGCTGCCGA
>JAVEEH010000161.1 GCA_030840545.1 Frankiaceae bacterium
CGATGCCGATGGGCGAGACGGCGGAGGAGGTGGCCGCACTCGACGGCATCACCAGGGCCGAGTCGGACGCCTATGCGCTGCGCTCGCACGAACGCGCGGTGGCCGCCGCGAAGGACGGACACTTCGACGCCGAGATCGTTGCTGTCGAGACCGCCGCCGGCTCCGTCACCGTCGACGAGGGCCCGCGGGCTGACACGACGCTGGACCGGCTCGGCCGGCTCCGCACCGTGTTCCGCCCCGACGGAATCGTGACCGCCGGGTCGTCCTCGCCACTGTCCGACGGCGCAGCAGCGATCGTCGTAGCGAGTGAAGAAGCGGTGCGACGGCACGGTCTGGTGCCCAGGGCACGCGTTGTCGCCGGGGCGTCAGCGGGAGTGCCGCCGCACCTCATGGGGCTCGGCCCGGTGCCGTCGTCGGAGAAGGCGTTGGCACGCGCGGGCTGGTCAGCCGCCGACCTCGACACGGTTGAGCTCAACGAGGCGTTCGCGCCGCAGGTGCTCGCGTGCGTCCGCCGGCTGGGGCTCGATCCGGACCGGGTCAACGCCGACGGTGGCGCCATCGCCCTCGGCCATCCCCTCGGCTGCTCCGGGGCGCGCCTCGCGGTCACCTTGCTCGGGCGGATGGAACGCACCGATGCCAGCCGGGGGCTCGCGACACTGTGCGTCGGAGTCGGCCAAGGACTCGCGATGCTCGTCGAACGGGTCTGATGGGGGATCACGTCGCGACCTACGGCCTTTGACGGGAAACCTCGGAGCCTGCCGCTCTGCATAGGCTGTGCGGTGTGACCTTGCGGCTCCACGACACCCGCACGCGGACGACGCGCGACTTCGCGCCGCTGCGCGACGGCGCCGTGAGCATCTATGTCTGCGGCCCGACGGTGCAGTCGGCACCGCACGTCGGGCATGCGCGTTCAGCCGTCGCGTTCGACATCTTGCGCCGCTGGCTCCAGACCAGCGGCTATGCCGTGACGTTCTTGCGCAATGTCACCGACATCGACGACAAGATCCTGCATAACGCCTCGCATGCCGATGTGCCCTGGTGGGCGCTCGCGGCTGAGAACACGCGACAGTTCACGGCCGCCTACGACGCCCTCAACGTGCTGCCCCCGACGGGTGAGCCACGGGCGACCGGCCACGTGCCGGAGATGGTGACGCTGATGCAGCGACTCATCGACGCCGGGCATGCCTACGCGGGCGGAGGTGACGTCTACTTCGACGTGCGTTCGTTTCCGTCGTACGGCGAGCTGTCCGGTCAGAAGCCCGACCAGATGTTGTCCAGCGAGGCTGACGCCGATGCGGCGAGTGGGAAACGCGACCCGCTGGACTTCGCCTTGTGGAAGGGCGCCAAGCCGGGGGAGCCGGCCTGGGAGACGCCGTGGGGTCCGGGCCGTCCCGGGTGGCACCTGGAGTGCTCGGCGATGGCGACGCGCTATCTCGGCGCCGAGTTCGACATCCACGGCGGCGGGCTCGACCTCGTGTTCCCCCATCACGAGAACGAAGTTGCGCAGTCGGTGGCTGCCGGCGACGGGTTCGCGCGCTATTGGATGCACAACGGCATGGTCAACACCTCCGGCGAGAAGATGAGCAAGTCGCTGGGCAACTCCCTCGTCGTCGCGGACGTGCTGCAGCGAGCCCGCCCGCAGGCGGTGCGCTATTTCCTCGGCGCCCCGCACTACCGCTCCGACGTCGAGTGGAGTGAAGAGGCGCTGGCCGAGGCGGAAGCGGCCTACACCCGGATCGAGAACTTCCTCGAGCGCGCGGCCGAGCTGGTGGAGGCACCAGGCCCGCAGCCGGTCCCGGAAGCCTTCGCCGCGGCCATGGATGACGACCTCGGCGTGCCCCGGGCACTGGGCGTCCTGCATGCGAGCGTGCGGGACGGCAACGCCGCTCTCGCCGCGGGCGACAAGGCGGCGGTGGCCCGGTCGTTGGGACACGTGCAGGCCATGGTCGCGGTGCTCGGCCTCGCGCCCGCGGACTATGCGACGACGCGATCGCAGGAGGGCTCGTTACGCCATGTCGTCGATGCGCTGGTCCCAGCGTTGATCACGGCGCGTGAGGCGGCCCGCTCGCGCAAGGACTACGCCGAGGCCGACCGGATCCGCGATGCCCTGACCGCCTCCGGGCTGGTCATCGAGGACACCGCCACGGGGCCGAGATGGCGGGTGCCGTGATGGCACCGGCCGGTGGCGGCAAGGGCGGGGCCGGCAAGGGCGGCGGTAAGAAGGGCCCGATGAAGGGCACCGGTGGGCACGGCCGGGCCAAGCTGTCCGGCCGGGGGCCGACCCCGAAGGCCGAGGACCGGCCGGGTCATCCGGCAGCCCGCCGAGCGAAGGCGGCGGCCAAGCGTGCGGCGGCGCCGAGACCGTCGATTCCGCGCGACACCCGCCGGGCGCGGCCGGATCGCGCCGGCATCGCCCCGGACGAGCTGGTGGCAGGACGCAACGCGGTGCTCGAAGCACTGCGGGCCGGCGTACCCGGCCTGTCGGTGCGGATCGCCGGCGGCCTCGAGCGGGACGAGCGGGTGGACGAGATCCGGACGCTAGCCCGGCATCTCGCCCTCACCGTGGACGAGGCGACCCGGATCGATCTCGACCGCCTGGTCGGCGGTGGCCCGCAGGCAGCCGCGGTCCATCAGGGCGTTGTCCTGCAGGTGCAGCCGTTCGGCTACCTGCACGCCGACGACCTGCTGCGGCGCGCGGCCGAGGCGACCGATCCTGCCCTCGTGGTCGCGCTCGACGGGGTGACCGATCCGCACAACCTGGGGGCCATCGCGCGCTCGGCGGCTGCCTTCGGCGCCCACGGGCTGCTGCTGCCCGAGCGCCGGTCCGCCGGCGTCACTCCGGCGGCGTGGAAGGCGAGCGCGGGCGCGCTCGCTCAGCTGCCCGTGGCCCGGGTGACCAATCTGGTCCGGGCGTTGAAGGCGGCCGCGGAGCAGGGGCTCATGCTGGCCGGCCTGGACGGGGCGGGCGAGCTCGACCTCGACGCGCTGGAGCTCGCGACCGGGCCGCTGGTGCTCGTCATCGGGGCCGAGGGTCGCGGCCTGTCCCGCCTGGTCGCCGAGACCTGCGACGTCCGGGTGCGGATCCCGCTGAACGCCGCAGTCAACTCGCTCAACGCCTCGGTCGCGGCCGGGATCGCCCTTGCCGAGGTGGCCCGCCGCCGGCGGTCCGGTTCGTGATCCGACACAACCACTGGCGGTTCCTTCCACCGAACGGCTGAGGGGTGATTCGCCGGATTTCGCCCTGTTTTGCCTGCTCAGGGCGATTTGAAGTGCTCGTCACTACGGCGTCACCCCAACGTCGTTCGGTCGTTGTTGTGATGAAGCCCGATGTTCAGAAGTCGGGTCATCCGTTACATTTCGGAGCAGGTCGTGCGCCGCAATGACATCCCAGCATCAGACGGAGGACCGAAACCCGTGCGTTCTGCCAGGTTGAGGGCTGCTGCGAAGGCATCCGCCGAAGGTCCGCGCATGCCGGTCCCAGGAGGCGACGAAGACCTCGTCGCAGCCGCGCGGGCCGGTGACGACCGGGCTCTCGCCACGTTGCTGGACAAGTACCGCGGGTTCGCCCGGTCGAAGGCCCACTCCTACTTCCTCGTCGGCGCCGACCGCGAGGACATCATCCAGGAAGGCATGATCGGTCTCTACAAGGCCGTGCGTGACTTCAACCCCGACCTGCAGACCTCCTTCCGTGCGTTCGCCGAGCTGTGCATCACCCGCCAGGTCATCACGGCGATCAAGACCGCGACGCGTCAGAAGCACGGGCCGCTCAACAACTACGTCTCGTTCTCCCGCCCTGTCCTCACCGACGACGAGGGCGAGCGCTGCCTCGGCGACATGCTGCCGGTCATGGCTGTCTCCGACCCGGCCGACCTCGTGATCTCGGCCGAGCGCATCCGTGCCCTGCAGGAGCACTTCGACACGGTGCTGTCCGACCTCGAGGCCGAGGTGCTGCGGCTCTACGTCGACGGCAAGAGCTACCAGGAGATCGCCGAGGTGCTCAAGCGGCACGTCAAGTCGATCGACAACGCCCTGCAGCGCATCAAGCGCAAGCTCGACGGCCATCTGAAGGCTCGCGAAGTCGCCGACGCCGGCTGACAAAAAAGCGTGGCTTAGGGCGTCGCCGCGGCGGGCCTAAACTCTGCGGACTGCCCCGTTAGCTCAGTGGTAGAGCATCCGCCTTGTAAGCGGAAGGTCGTCCGTTCAATCCGGACACGGGGCTCCGTGAATCGTCCGTTGCGACGATCAAGATCCGTCGCAACCATGCCGATACCCGGCATAGCCCCCATCTAAATAGTCACAAGTGACTATGCATCTCGGGCTGACATCCGCCGAAGAGGCTGCTGCGAGTAGCCCAAGAAGCCTGGCAACTCTGGCGGAGGCGAGATGGGAATCACCTGGAACGTTGTGGCGCCGACATCCAAGAGGCGCTGGTTCCGGGGGGTGGGGACGGCTGGCGCGGTCGCCGTTCTCAGTACGACGATCGCGGCCACCGGGGTCGCCGTGGTCCTGCATCGCGATGTGCTCCCGGCGCCGGTCGGGGTCGGCGCCAGCCCGTGGTTCGCCGACCCGGGTGCTGCACCCGACGGCAGCCCGACGCTGCCTGACCTCGCGTCGGTCGAGCAGGTGGTCAACACCGCGCCGGCGTTGCTGATGGGCGCTACGGGTCAAGGCATCGACGTTGCCGTGCTGGACAGCGGCGTCACGCCCGTCGCCGGGCTGAGCGCGTCCAACAAGGTCGTCTATGGCCCGGACCTGTCGTTCGACTCGCAGACGAGTGCGGCCTACTTGGATGGCTACGGCCACGGCACCGTCATCGCGAGCATTATCGGGGGCAATGACGGGACCGCCGGCGGCTTCCAGGGCGTCGCACCCGGCGCGCGCATCATCAGCGTGAAGGTGGGCGCATCCAACGGCGCCGTCGACGTCTCCCAGATCATTGCGGGCATCGACTGGGTCACGGCCCACGCGCACGACCCCGGCATGAACATCAGGGTCCTCAACATCTCACTCGGCACCGACAGCACGCAGTCCTACCAGTCCGACCCACTCGCGCACGCGGCCGAGGCCGCTTGGCGCAACGGCATCGTCGTCGTCGCCGCAGTCGGCAACACCGGATCGGCGACCCGGACGCTCGCCGACCCTGCCGCTGACCCTTACGTTATGGCGGTGGGGTCCGAGGATCCCGTCGGCACGATCATCACGACGGACGACGTCGTCTCCCCGTTCTCGGCGCGTGGCACCTCGGAGCGACGCCCGGACATCGTGGCGCCCGGGTCCTACGTGTTGGGGCTGCGCGCGCCGGGGTCGACGCTCGACCTGCAGTACCCAGCGGCACGGGTCGGCGACCGTTACCTGCGCGGAAGCGGTACGTCGCAGGCGACCGCGGTCGTGTCGGGGGCTGTCGCCGACGTCCTGTCCGCTCGGCCGAACCTGACGCCGGATCGCGTCAAGAAGCTGTTCAAGAAGTCGGCCACGAGCATCAGCGGTGGTTCCAACTACATCGGCGCCGGTTTGATCAACGTCGGCGCCGCGGTGGGCACGTCGGTCGGCAACGACGCCGTCCAGACCTGGACCCCGTCGCCCGGTGCCGGCTCGCTCGAGCTGGCCAGGGGCAGCACCCACGTCGCGAGCAGTGGCGTGACCTTGACCGGTGAGCAGGACATCTTCGGCAACCCCTGGAGCGCCAAGGTCGCCGCCGCCGAGGAGACCGGCACGGCGTGGACGGGCGGCACGTTCAATGGTGCGACCTGGTCGGGTGCCACGTGGTCCGGTGCGACCTGGTCGGGTGCGACCTGGTCGGGTGCGACCTGGTCGGGTGCCACGTGGTCG
>JAVEEH010000173.1 GCA_030840545.1 Frankiaceae bacterium
TGGGGACGTTGACCTGCGCACTTACCATTCCGGTCGCTTGATGTACCTGGAGCTGATAGGTCGATCTGGCCCCGGCGTCATCCGCGAAGACGTCCACATGTGCGGTGTCCATGTGGAGCAGCCCGACCGCCGCGGCGTCGGCTGCCATCAGCGCCGCCGACAGCTCGTCGGAGCCGAGCTCGCCGGGACTGTCCCGGTAGAGGTCCATCGCCCCCACCCGGATGGCACCGATGGTGAGCGGCAGCGCGAACACAGCGCGTACGCCGACCGAGCCGGCGTGCGCCATGAACGCCGGCCAGCGGTCCACGATGACGTCGCTCGGCTGCTGCAGGTCGGGAACCAGCACAGGTGCTCCGGAGGCCACGGCGTCGATGCATGGCCCCTCGCCGAGGGAGAACTGCAGCTGCTCGATCTCCGCGGACACTTCATCGGTGGCGCAGACGACACCACGGTTGCCGGTCTCCGTGACGATGGAGATGCCCGCGCCGGTCAGGCCGAGCATCTCGACACACAGCTGACAGATCCGGAGGGGTTGGGCCGCGCGCTCGAGTGACGCTTCGGCCAGGAGTCCGGCCCAGCGTCCACGATCATGCAGTCCCACGCTCATGAGCGACCGGAGTCACCACGGCTCACCTCCCGCCGGTCGATCTCGACCGGTTTAGGCTCAGCATGCTCCCGAGTCGGCACGAATGCGAATCGCTCTCATCGTCGCCCGCTATGTCGGCGCGGGCGACTAGGGTCGGGTCATGGACGGACGGGGCAGGCGCCGGTGAGCGACCTCGCGACTGATACCGGCACGCAGCAGCTGGAACAGCACCGTGCGGAGCTGACCGGATACTGCTACCGGATGCTCGGCTCGGCGTTCGATGCCGACGACGCGGTGCAGGAGACTTTGGTCCGCGCCTGGCAGGGGCTGGAGCGTTTCGAGGGTCGTTCCGCGCTGCGGTCGTGGCTCTACCGCATCGCGACCAACGTCTGCCTGGACAACCTGCGCGGACGGCAGCGGCGCGCCCTGCCGATGGACCTCTCGTCGCCGGTCGCGGCGACCACCCCACCGGGGAACATGCAGCCCGAGGCCGCCTGGATCGAGCCGATGCCCGACAGCGAGCTCGCCGTCGACCCCGCCGACCGCGCGGTCATGCAGGAGAGCGTGCGGCTGGCGTTCGTCGCCGCGCTGCAGCACTTGCCGGCGCGGCAGCGAGCCGTTCTCATCTTGCGCGAGGTGCTCGCGTGGCCGGCCGCCGAAGTTGCCGAGCTGCTGGACACGACCGTGGTGTCGGTCAACAGCGCCTTGCAGCGGGCCCGCTCGACCCTCGCCGCCAGCCAGCTCACCGGCGATGGGCGAGCACAGAGTCTCGGCGAGCCGGAGCGCGCGCTGCTGGCGCGCTACGTCGATGCTTTCCAGCGCTACGACATCGACACCCTCGTGACGTTGCTGCACGAGGACGCCAGCATCTCCATGCCGCCTTACGAGATGTGGCTGCAAGGGCGCGAGGATCTTCGCGGTTGGTACCTCGGCTACGGCATCGGCTGTCGTGGCTCACGGCTCATTGCGACCGTGGCCAACGGCTCGCCGGCCTTCGCGCAGTACCGAGCGAGCGGTCCCGACGGACGGCACGAGCCTTGGTCGCTGCAGGTGCTCGAGCTCTCAGCCGGGCGGATCGCTCACATCCATCATTTCCTCGACACGACGCTGTTCGCCCGGTTCGGGCTCCCGGCTCATCCCGACGACTAGACCGTCGCACTCGAACACTTCGCTCAGACCGGCCAGGCGGATGAGCTCCCGGAACTCCGCACCGGCACTGTGCAGGCGCACGGTTCCGCCCGCCCGTCGTACGGTCAGCTGCAGGTGCGCGAGCGCGTCGATCGTCTGAAGCTGCGGCGGACCCTCGATCGAGACGAGCAGGGTCCACCCAGCGGAGTGCGGGCGACGCGGATCCCGGCCGGCCAACGCGGCGTCTCCTTCGACGGTCGTGTCCTGGTTGACGTGCCGAACAAAGGAAACTCATCGGTGCGGGGCCACGGCGGTTCAGGCCGCGGCGATGACCAGCCCTTCGCGGCGCGCGACGCGCAGTGACCAGATGACGGTGACGAAGACGCCGGACGTGGTGATGAACAGCGCGACAGCTGTCTTGGTGGGGACGTAGGCGGCCGTCTGCATGGTCAGCAGCAGGCTCGCACCGACGGCGGCATTGAGCAGGTTGACCCCCGCCCAGAGCAGGGTGAGGTGACGGAACAGGTTGCGGATGCGGAGCCGGCCAACGATGTCGGGGGTCAGCGGGTAGAAGTCGCCGGCGAGGCGGGCGACGAACGGCCGGCTCGTCAACGCAGACAGCAGGAACATCACAGCGACGACGCTGGTGCCCATGATCGGCTGGGCGAAGTAGAGGAACGTGCTGCCGGTCACCATCGCGAGACACGTCCGCAAGGTGAGACCGATCAGGGCGAGGACGAGGATGCCGGGCACCCGTCGGCCACTGTGCAGCCGGCGCGCGAGTGCGCCGTAGGCCCACACGAGTGCAGCACAGTAGGCGGGCCAGACTCCCAGGGTGAGCAGGGCGACGTAGAACAGCGCGGTCGGGATGAGCGTGGCCTCGACGACGGTCGGGATCGAGTGACGAGCAACGGCGCGCAATGTCGTGCGGGTGCTCGTGCCGACGAGGCTGGGCCGAGCTGAGTTCAAGAGGCCTGCTTCGGTTCGACGGCGGTGGCATCGCGCAGGCTGGTCAACATCGCTACATGTGCGTCATGGAGCTGAGCCGCATGCCACTTGATCGCCGCGCGTTGTCCGCTGCCCGGTTGGCAACGACAGGCTTGTACCCACTGCAACCGCGCCGAAGCAAGGTCGTAGGCCTCCACGGCGCTGATCAGACCGGCCGCCCGCCCCGGCGCTACGTGTGCCTGCTCTCCGAGGAGGCGCGCCACCTCGCGGGCCTGCGCGTCGGCGAACAGCTCCGGGGCACGGATGCGTTCCCGCACTGTTGTCGTTGGCGGGCCGCCGTTCGGGAAGGGTGAATCACTCGGGGGCCGCATGGGCCACCGCCTCAATGCCGGAAGAGACCCGGCGGCTACTTCTTGGGATGCCGTGACAGGCCGGGCGCGTCGCCGAGCACTGGGGTGGCTGGCGGAGGCGCCTGACCCTTCTGTTTCTTGTTCTGCTCCTGTTTGGGCTTGCGGGCCTCGCGGCCGCCCTTGTTCTTGCCTGCCATCGCTGTCTCCTGCGGAGGTGCGGCGAGCGGTTTGGTGCTCGCCGACTGGGGTTGCTGCCGATTGGCTGCATGCGGGCGGGCGCCGGTGGGTCCGCGGAGCGGTGGTCGCGAGCATGCCGGCGATTACGGCCGGACACACCCAGCATGCTCCGGTATCGCGGAAATAGCGATTCCGCCGCGCGCTCATGGGGCGGCGATCGCCCGGTGGGAGGGGTCAGCTCGTGGTGAACCCGTGTGCCGTCGACCATGCGGAGCAGAAGCGCGCCGTGTTGCAGGATCGGACGCGCCACTCGTAGTGGGCGCCTGAGGCCAACGAGTGGCCGGGTTGGTAGCTCGCTCGGGTGCCGGCCGGCACCGTGACCCGCGCCGTCGGCGCCGCGCTCCACGCGGTGGAATGGTGGCGGCGCAAGGCAAACCACACGTGGTCCTTGCCGCCGAGCGGGTCGTGAGTGCGAACCGACAAAGTCACGGTGCGCGCGACTCCGGTGGCTCCGTCCGCCGGGGTGAACGCCGTCGGGGCATCCGGCGGGGTAGTGAGCCGCTTGGCGGCCATGATGCGGCGAACGGACGCCATCGCCGCCGGCCGTGCATAGTGGCCGGACTGCAGAGCGGCGACGATCGCGTCTGCGATCGACCGCGGGGTGACCCCGTCGACGAGAGCCATGTCAGCTCCTGACTCGAGGGCGCGGACGGCTGCTTGCGCTTGCGAGAGGCCCAGGCCGTCGCGGACCGCGCCGGCGGACAGCGAGTCGGTGATGATGAGCAGGTGGTCGCCGCCTTGCTTGCGCAGCAGGTGCAGGGCCGCCGGGGACAGGCTCGCCGGCGTCTTGTCGGTCTCGGTCAGTCCGGGAACGACCATGTTGCCCACCATGGCCGCAGGGACGTGTGCGGCGAACGTGGCCTCGAACGACCGCATGTCGTGGGCCTTCATATAGCGCAGCGGGGGAGTGCTCTGCAGCGAGTCGTCCGTGTTGCCGGAGTGACCAAGTCCGGGCCAGTGCTTCACGACCGGTACGACGTGACCGGATCGCATCCCTCGTTGCCAGGCGTTTGCGTAGTCACCAACGGCTGCCGGTGCTGAGGCGAAGGCGCGGTGCACCTGGCTGATGAAGTGACCGGGCACCAGCAGGTCCGTGTCGGGGGCCAAGTCCATGTCCACCCCGAGGGCCTTCATTCGTGGCGCATAGTCCGCTGCCCTCGCGCGGACCTGCTGGACCGAGCGGTGTGCACCCATCCACTCGGCTGAACGCAGCCGGTAGATCAGGGACGAAAGCCGTTGCACCTCGCCGCCCTCTTCGTCCGAGCTGACGAAAGGCGGCACGGGATTGGCCGCGCGCACCTGCGCGAGCTGTGCCCCGAGGTCCTTCGGCGGCGTACCGAACAGCACGATGCCGCCGACGCCGTTCTTGGCCCAGGTGAGGGCCTGGGACAGATGATCCATCTGGATGCCGGCCAGCACGAGCTGCATCGCGATGCGCCGGTCCGACCAGGTGGCGGAGCCGTGCGTGGTCACGGCCGGGAAGGTCGGCGTCGCGGCGACGAGCGTCGCAGCCACCGTGGTCGCGATGGTTGTCGCGACAGACGCGGCGAGTCTTCTCATGTCTCCTAGACGTCCCACCAGGCAGGGCGGTTGGCACGACGCTGGGGCGATCGATGCTCGATGGCAAGACACTACGGCGTCCTGGGTTGTCGCGGCGCCAGGACCTTTGCCGTCGAACGGAGGACCTTTGGCCCGGATCGACATCGCACCCGCCCGGCGATGCTCGGTGGGTGAGCAGCCGGTTGGTCGAACCCGTCGATGGCAGCGCGAGCGACGTGACGCTTTACGACGGCACCTGCGTGACGATCCGCCCGATTCGGCGGGAGGACGACACCGCTGTCCGCGAGGCGTTGCGCACCGCGGACCCGAATGACCTCCACCAGCGGTTCATGGGCTGCGCGCCGACTGTGGTGCTGGTGCTGAGCTACTTTCATCACGCTGACGGCATCCGAGACCTGGCAACAGGCGCCTTTACGGCGGAGGGCCGGTTGGTCGGCGTGGCGCAGTTCGACCGCCCGGAAGGCGGCCCGACGGCCGAGTTCGCGATCGAGGTCGCGCACGATTTCCAACGCCGAGGGCTCGGCGCCCGACTGCTCGCCGACCTCGAGGACCGCGCGAGGATGGTCGGTGTGCGCGAGCTCACGGCGACCTACTACGCCGACAACTTCGCGATCCGCCGGCTGCTCGGCCAATCCGGCCAGATTCAGTCTTCGTCGTACGAGTGCGGGGAAGGCAGCGCGCGGCTCAACTTGGACCCGGCGCGCGTCCCCGCGTCAGTCGAGCCGGCTCTCGCCCCGGTCCGCGCGATCGAGGTCGACACCTAGCGCACGAGCCTCGGCCTGGTCCACGTCGAACAGGTCGACGAGCTCGCCCTCGTCGCCGGCCTCGGCCTCGGTGTCGCGCAAGGCCGCGACAGCATCCTGCTCCAGGTCAACCGGCGCATCGAGGGACACGTCGCCGGACACGTCGTGCCGGTGGTCGCGGTCAGTCATGCGTTCTGCCTTTCCAACAGGAAGTCCTCGGGAAACTCATACGTCGAGCTGGGTGTCGCGTCGTTGCCTCGGGTGATCGCCGGATGCGTGCGGTGCGCTTCGGCGACCGCCTCCGCCGGAAATGAGCGCTCGTCGTAGGTGCAGAGGAGTGTGGCCGGCGACGAGGCGAACGCGAGGTTGACCAGCGACTCATAGCGAGTCCACGCAGCGATCTCGCTCGTAGTGTCGCCGGCCCAGGCCGCTTCGGCGACCACTCGGATCCAGACAGCCCCGGCTGCGAACTTCTGCGTCACGAAGTCGGTGTAACGCTCCAGGGCCGCCTTGGGCGACTGATACCAGTCGTCCCAGCCAGCGAACTCAACCTGCTCGGAGTGGTCGTCCAGCGAGTCGCGGAGGAGGGTCATCTTCGCCGGCGTCATCACTGCCAGCACGCAGTGCGAGCGTTCGACCCCGTCGGTGACGAAGGGCCGAGCGGCCGCGACGAAGTCGTCGTCGGCCCCATACGTGGCGACGCGATGCTCGAGCAGCTGCGGCGCGATCGTTGTCGACGCCCCGATCAGGTAGTCGACGCTCACGCCCAATGCTTCGGATAGCGCTGACAGGCTGCTCGACCGAATGTCCCGGCGCCGGCCGGACTCGATCTGGGCGATGGCAGACCAGCTCACGCCCGAGTGATAGGCGAGCGCCTCGCGGCTCCAGCCGGCGCGGGCTCGGGCCGTTCGCAGGGCCGCGCCGATGCGCGACGGCTCCACGGCACTCACCCCCTCGCCTTCGGCGACAGTCTATCCCGCGGTCGAGTGTGTCATATGAGAGTGTCAGTTGACAGACCCGAAATCGACAGGGAAATATGTCCTTGTGACGGTGACGCATTGACCATGATCTCTGCGCCCGACGAAGATCATCCGGATACCACTCGCTACGACTTTCCGGACATGAGTCGTTGGGTCTTCTGCCTCATCGCTCAGGATGGG